>CAZROS010000009.1:0-13166 GCA_964601825.1 uncultured archaeon
AAGGCTTGAAATATGAATTGCGCGACATTGCAAAGCCTGACAGGCCAGAAGCGGAGATTCTGAAAATTTTCAAACAAAGGCTTCTAGCAACGCGCGTTAGAATTGTTTGCATGAACTGCGGAAAATATTCTGTTGCCGAGCCTGCTGGCGAGCTTGCAAAAGAATTGCGCTGCCCTCTTTGCACTTCAAAACTTTTAGCCTGCGTCCATCCGTACATGACAGAAGCACAGGAAATTATTAAAAAAAGATTGAAAGGAAAAGAGCTTTCAGAAGAGGAGCAGAAGAAATTGGAAAAGCTACGGCGCAGCGCAGATGCAATTGTTGTTTATGGAAAATTCGGGGCAATTGCTTTGGCTGGCAGAGGAGTTGGCCCGCAAACAGCAATGCGAGTAATGGCAAAAGCAATGGCAGCTGGAAAAGGAAAAAATATTTCCGAGGATGAACTTTACAAAGAAATTTTAAATGCTGAGCGCGAGTTCATAAGAACGAAAAAGTTTTGGAGTGATTAAAGCAAGCTCTTTCCATTTCCATTCTGCGCAGGCGGCAAATCTTTGTCAGGAGTTTCAGAAAAACATTTCTCGCGGAATTCGCAGCGCGTGCACATCCAGCCCATTTCTTTCCAGCGCACGCGCGCCTCTGGCGCAGGAGTTTTATTTTCATTCAAGTGCTTGTGCAGAATATTGAATCGGTTCAAAGCCTCGGCAGCAATGCCCTCGTCATACTTTACATAAAACGCTTTTGTTTTCAAAGTGTTTTTTTCAACATACAGCACAGCCCCATCCTCAATTTTCATTTGGTGCATGTAGAGCTGGAGCTGCATTAAGTGGTGCGGCTGCGCCTCGTTGCTGCTTTCCAAATGCGCAGTGCTTTTCACTTCAACCATTAATTTTTTCCCGCTAGCTTTTACCAAAAGCAAATCATCAATCCTTCCGGAAATTACAAATCCATTCAGATCAATTTTGAAAGGCAGCTCGCTCTCTAATAATTGAACGTGCGGATTTTTTTCGCTTTTCATTACATCTGCGATAAAATTGTGGACAATATTTCCAACTTCAAAAACTTTCAGAAGCTCAGGCGAAGTTGGCTGCGGAAATTTATATGAATACCAGACTTTTCTCAAGCATGAGCCGACCTCGCTCGGGTAGTACCTGCCGATTTGCTTTGGCTTATTTTCGCGTGCGAGGTGGTTTTCTATAAGCTTGTCAAAATCAATCATGCGGAAATTTCGTTGCCAGAGATTATAAAGATTTTTGGGTGGAAAAATAAGAAATCTTAGCCTATTAAAAAACATTTATAAATAACAACTAAAAATTATATGCAGTCTTTATGAAAAAAGTCGTTATAAAAAAAGTGTATATGCTTGCGATTATAGTTGCTATTATTTTGTTGAGTAGTTTGTTGCAAACAGAAAAACAGCCCGCAGGAGAAATTTCAGTTCAGCCAAAAGAAATAAAATTAACTGGCTTTGCTTTTTCACAATCTGCTGAAGGCCGCGAACTTTTTATTTCCCTTCCAGAAGAATCGAATATTTATTATGATGGGAAATTAAAGGTTTTCAATAAAAACCAGCCGGCAAAAATTTCTGCGAGCGGAATTTCATGCAATCCAACTCGCATTGGCAGGTATATTGTTCAGACAAGCTTGGGGATTTCAATTGCAAAAGGCCAATGCAATTCTGCTGAATATTCAAAGTCAGAAATTGTTGCAAACTATAAAAATGAATTAGAAATCACTCTGCCATCAGAGATTGGTGTCTACTGTATTGCAGCAGGCTGCGGCACTGATGAAAGCTTTAACTCAAACTCAAATAAGTTTACACAAATCAAAACAACAATAGAAATTGCAAATTTAGGCGATGTTTCCAACCTTGTTTTATCTTCAAGACTGAACAGAGGTGGAGATAATTGCGGCGCTGTTGGCTATAAATGCTCCTCAGAAGCTGCTTCTTGCGTATGGCAAAATTCAAACCTGCATCCATTTGGCGCGTGCAGAAAAAACAAAGAAACATTTTCAGCAACAACCACAACAGCAGCAACTACTACTTCTACTGCTGCAAGAGCTCTTCCAACAACAAAGGCGCCGGTAACCACACAGCCATCAGAGGTTGCGCCGAAAATTTTAAAAGAGCGGGCTCCTGATAAAATTTGGCCTGGTAGAAATTTTGATTTTGAATTTTCTATTAAAGCTCCGCCCCAGCCGGCTACTACAACTACAACAATTCCAGCAACAATTATCGCACCGACGACTTCTCCGCCAACTACAACAATTCCAACAGCAATTTCCCCTGCTTTCGGATTAACTGACCCTATTGTTAAAATAGATGGCATAGACCCATCAAGATGTGAAGCTTTCATAACTGATAATAGGATGGAATCAAAAAATATTAGGGTTTCATGCACGCCTGCTCCTGATGATATTGGAAAAGATTTTAAAGTAGAAATTGTAGAAAAAACTCTTTCGGGCCAGATTAGTTCTGTGATAGAAAATGTGAAAATAGAACCACCGCCAGAAAAAGATACAAAACCGCCAACATGCTCTGCGAACTTTGGTAGCAATTTAGAAAGAGCAGAAACCACGCCTTCTGAATCAGCAAGGCTTTACTTGAACTGCGAAGATAATTTTAAGAGCATTGATGATTCTGCGGGGAAATTAACTCTTGTTGAAGTTTTCGCTGGAGCCAAAGGAAGCGATATCTTTTTTCCTGTTCAAAAAATAGATGTTTCAGATAAATCTGAATTTGCTGGTTTGGTGGAATGCGACCAGTCTTGTAAAACGAAGGCATTCTTGGGGGAATCTGCCGCGCTTGCAGACAAGGAAATCCAAGGAAAAGAACTTCAGTTTAAAATTTTTTCAACAGATGCAGCAGGCAATAAAGCTGAACTAAAAACAGATTCTATAAAAATAAAAGATATGGAGCCTCCAACATGCGAGCTTTTGAATAAAGAGGCAGTTTCACTGCCAAGAGGGGCAAATCATAAACTAAAAGCAAAATGCTCCGACAACACACATCTAGCCGGAATAAAGTTTTATTGGGAATATAAAAAAGATTCAAATGAAAAAAAGGAAAGCAATATTGGAGTCGGAGAATATATTCAGCTCGCCCCGGCATCTGGCCAGGAAGTTGATTATGGCCTCACAATTCCACAAGATTCTAAAATAGGCTCTACAATATACTGGCGTGTTTCTGCGTGGGATGATGATGGAAACGAAATCCACGCTCCAGACATAAAATCAAATGAAGAGCCTGGAATAATAATTGTAAAAGATGATATTTCTCCCGAAGTTGAAATTCTCGATTATCCAACATTGGTTAAAGCAAGCCAGAAGTCTGCTTTTGTTTTTACAGCATCTGATTTAGAAACAGGTCTTGGTAGAGTTTCAATTTTAGTAAACAATAAAGAAATTCCTGAAAAGACTGTTGAGTTTGCTGATACAGAATCAGCAAAAACCAGCATAGAGCTGGATAAAAAAGATTACCTAACTATAGTAGGAAGCACTTCCATAAATCAAAGCCAAAATTTAAAATGGCTAATTTCTGCAAAAGACAAGGATGGAAATGAAAAAAGAAGCGATGAAAAATTATTTACTTTGGAGCCAACGTGCCAGGATAAAGAAGGAATAATTGATGACAAGCCTCCCAGGATAAAATCACAGCCGCAGACTTTAGATGAGGCGGAAAAACTGTTTGCTGGAGAAACTCCTGAAATTAGCACCGGAAAGAAAATAAAATTGCAGGTTACTGCAGAAGATGAGGCTGACGCAGCAAAAGACCCAGGAAAGAAATGCAATGGACTTTCAGCTGCTTTGCTTGAAATAAATACTACAGCCATTTCAGGAAGCAGGCATTTTGATTCAAAAGGAAAGAAAACTGAAGAAAAAATAAATTTCGACCTGTCAATACCAACTCCGCAAGAGCAGAAGCTTCCGGAATCTGGTGTAGATGATAGAGTTTTCCCAGGTTCAGCTGTAAAATGGAAATTTGTTGTAGATGATATAAATGGAAATTTTATTAACACTTCTGAAAAAATATTCAGGTTGAAAGACGAGGAAGCGCCGGAAATAACAGGCGTTTTTGTTAATAGGGAAAAGGCAAGTTCCCTCTCAAATGAAAGCGTGAAATTCTCAGGATGCATAAAGGACTGGAATGTAAATCCTCCATCTTATAAAATTGGTGTGAAGGCAAATGGAATTGAAATATCCAATGAAAATTTTATCAAATTGAGAAAATCTAAAGGGGAAAGGGAGTGCATAGATTTTGAATATTTTATTCCAAATGCTGTGAGCGAAAACCAAAAAATTGAATTATCAACAACAGCAAAAGATGCTGCGGGGCTATCTTCAAAATCCAAAGCAAAAAGCTTTGTAATTGCGAATCCACCAGAGTGGACTGGCGACCGCTCTCCAAGAGAAGCAAATTATGGGGAGAAAGTGAAACTCTCAAAATTCTGGAAAGATGATACTGAAATAAAAGAAGCTGAACTTTGGATTGATGAAGGTGATGGCTTTGAGTTCATTGAAAAGAAAACTTTTGATGCTGGCTTCAAAGAAGGCTGGATTGATTTTTACTACAAAGTTCCTCGGATTGAAGGGCTTAAATCTATAAACTGGATGATGAAAGTTAGGGATATTTATGATAATGAAGGTTCTGTTGACCCCCAGCTCTTGCTTTCAAAAGATGAAGAGCCGCCGACCTACACTGAGCAAGCGCAGCAATCTGACAAAATTTACAAAGAGTGGGGCAATTACCTATCAGTCAAAGCTGCTGACAATATAGCACTTGCCTCAGCAGAATATTATTTCAAAGAGGGTTCAAAAGATTTCAAGCTTTTGTTTACAGAAAGGCTTGTTGGAACAGAATTTATTTCTGCGTATAATTGGACAAATGAAAATAATTTTTCTGGTGTAGTTGAATGGTATGCAGTATTAAAAGATGCTGATGGAAATTCTGTTAAAACTGAAACGAAAAGTTTTGAAGTTTCTGCAGAGAAAGCTGGAGCCAATGTCTCTATGCCAGCTGTTCCCAAAAAACTCAAAAGAATCTCGCCTAATCTAAGCATAGTGCCTGCAGGTGGCAAGACGCAACAAATAGATTATTTGATGCCTGCAATGATTTTCGCGTTTGTTGTTTTTGTTGGTGCCGCAGGTTACTATTATTATCAAAACTATTACAAAAAGCCTGAAGAGAGAGAAATGCTAATAGGAGAAAAGGCAGTTGAAGAAACTAAAACTCCAGCTCTAGAAAAAACTAAAAAGAAAGAAATTAAAAAGAAAAGTAAAAATAGAAAATCCAAAAAGAAATCCAGTGGAGTTGCCTATTAAATTTTTAATCAAATTTCAACAAAAACTTCCCCGTTTTCAACTTTTGTTTTGAAAACATCAACTTTGATTGTAGGAATAACTGCATTCACTCCAGTCTTCACATTATACTTCCATCCATGCCACGGGCACGCAACAATTTCCCCATTGAGCTCTCCCTCGCCCAGCGGCCCACCCATGTGCTTGCAAGTGTTGTCCATTGCATAGAAAGTTCCGGCAGCATTGAAAAGCGCAATGTCTTTTCCTTTTGCAGAAACAGTTTTGCCTGTGCCTGCCGGAACCTCGCTTGCTTTTCCTACTGCAATCCATTCTGGCATAAAAGAAAATCAAGGTTAAGGTTTAAAAAGATTTTTCACTATGCAACTCTTGTAGCTATAACTCCGGCAGCAGGCTGCTGATAAGGCATTCCTTTTTTATCTTTAGTGTGCGTCTCTACAGTAAATTCAGAATAGCGAACAACATTCCATCCATCTCTGCTGTAAATTCTTTTAAGCTCTCTTGGCGCGAGAAAGTGCCCGTCAGGCATATCCTCAGTATAGGCGTCATAGAATGGGCCACGGTTCAACATGCTAACAATAACATGCGCGCCGCCAACTCTGGTGTGCCTTTTGGCTTTTTCTAAAATCCCGAGAGAAGTTTCTTTCTCAATGCAGTGCAGCATAAATGTTGAGACCACATTATCATAGCTTCTTCTGAATTTGAATTTTGTAACATCCTCAACAACTCCCCTCACTCTGCTTTTGACGCGACGCTCGCGAGCGTATCGGTCTAACCTTCTAATTGCAACAGAAGAAAAATCTACACCAACAACAGAGAATCCTTCCTTAGCCAAATACAAAGCATTCCTCCCGTATCCCACACCGAGTTCCAAAACTGTTCCCGGAAATAGATAGGCATGTTCGCATGCATAAACTACAGCGCTGTTAGGCTCTGTTCCAAAAGGATTTTTTTCTTTTCTGTAAAATTTATTCCAGTTCCTCATAATAATTATTGGAGCTGAAAGGATTTATGCTTATTTCCACTCCCTCTCTTCAACTCCAGCTCTCTTATTTGCTAGCAACGCGAGCCCAAAGAAAAAAGAAGAAAGCCTGTTCAGGTAAACAATTATCAGCGGATTTACTTTTGATTTTTTGCTCGCGCGCACGCAGGCTCTTTCAGCTCTTCTGCAAACAGCTCTGCAAACATGCAGACGCGCAGCAAGCTCAGAGCCGCCAGGCAAAATAAAATTTTTTAGATTTGGTAATTCGCTTTCAAATGTGCGCATGGAATTTTCCAAATATTTCACATGGAAATCAGAAATTTTCTTTGAGCCCTTGTAGCCTGCTAAATCAGCAAGCAAAATTCTCAACTGCTTTTGCACTTCAATCAAAAAGTTTTCTATTTCCTTATCATTGCAGTTTGCACGCGCAAGCCCCACAAAAGAATCCAACTCATCAACTGAGCCAAGAGCTTCAGCAATTTCAGAAGCCTTGCTCGTGAGCTTTGCCCACAAATAAGTTTTTCCTTTGTCGCCGGAGCCAGTCCAGAGTTTCATGGGAAAAATTTCATTTTATTAATTAAAAAGCTTTATCCAAAAACATAAATCACAGCCACGCCGGCAATCATTATACCTGCACCCAAAAGCCTTTGCTTCCACTCGCCCTCTTTGAAAAATTTTATTCCCAAAAGCGAGCCGAACAAAATTGAAAGTCGTTTCACAGCAATAGCAAACGGAGCGAGAGTAAGCATCACTGCATTGAAGAACGCAATTTCGTTAACCGCCATCAAAGCTCCGACAAACGCAAAACCCTTCCAGTTTTGTTTTATTTCTTCGAGCTTTAGCTGCCCGCGCCAAGCAAACCAAATTGTTCCTAAAACAACATTTATGAAATAAAGAAACAGAAGTGCGAACATTGGGCTTGAATGTTGAATAGTAATTTTTATTGTGCTTGCTGTAATGCTGAAAAGAAAAGCAACTATTAGCATCAATTTCGGCCCTCTTTCTTTCAGCAAAGCTTTAAGCGGCTCGAGAATTCCTTTTTTACTCTCCTGTATTTTCAGAAAATATGCGCCAAAAACAATCAGCAAAATTCCAGCAACTCCAAAAGCATTTGGAAACTCTCCAAGAATTATCGGGCTCACAACCAGCATGAAAGCCGGAGTAAAGGCAATCATCGGCAAAGTTATTGACAAGTCAGAGCTTTCTATTGCTTTCATGTAGAGGTTTATTGCTATTAGAAAAATTACTGTATTCGCAAAAGAGGCTATAAAGAAAATTTCATCGAGTTTTGGAATTTCTATGAATAAGGCAAGAGGTAGCAAGACAATAAAAGTGAACGTGAAAAAAGCCCATGTCATTGTAGCTGGAGAAACCTTTTTCATCTTCTTCTTGCTGAAGAAATCTTTCAGTGATTCTGTGAAAGCAGAAACCAGCGCAAGCAAAACCCAAAGCATAGATTTAGTTGGAGCCGGGCTTAATAAATCTTGCGCAGAATTAATTCTCATGCAACTTTCAATCCCCTGCGCGCCGGATTTTGATTTCGGAAAAATCCTCGCAAGCAAGCCGTTTTATTTTTTCTACTCGCCCGAGCCAGAAAGAAAAGTTTTCATGGAAGGAAAAATTTTCAATCTAATTTTCAAGCAGGATGGGCAGGAATTAATTATTAATGCTGACAAAAAATTAACTCCAGCTCAAACCCAATTTATCAAATCGCGCATACAATTTTGTTTGGGAGCAAACGAAAACCTCGGAAGATTTTATGAAATGTGCAAAGCGGATTTGGTTTTGCACAAGCTCCTGCCGCGCATCCGAGGCACGCGCATGGTTTCTGCTTTTTCCGATTTCGAAGCTCTTGTGGGCTGCATAATTTCCCAGAATAATTCTTTCAGGAATTATTTGGCAACCATGAGCAGGCTTTACCAAGAACTGAACTTTGACCCGAAAAATTATCTACAGCCCCTGCGCAAATTCAAGGTTGGCTACAAAGAGCCTTTCCTGCAAGGGCTCGCGAAATTGTATTTGCAGAATTTCCGCTTTGATGGAAGCACGAAAATAAAAGGGCTTGGAAAATACAGCTTTGCTTTATTTGATATTTTCCAGCGCAGGAATTTCACAGGTTTTTACTGGGACACTTTAACAGAAAGAATTTTGCGAGAGCATTATAAAATTTCCGCAACAGAAAAAACCAGCCACGCAACCGCGCAAAAATTATGGGGAAATTACTGCGGGCTTGCTGAAATTCTTTTGCAGAAGTTTTTGAATGATACGGTTAGGGTTTGAGTAACATTTAAATACTGCCGGATCTAATAATCTTCATGCCTCAAATAATGGAACAGAGATTAGTAAGCATACCTAAATCAGAACTGGATAGCCTTGTGGAAACTGTTGAAACCCTTGAAAATAAGGAAGTCATGGAACAGCTCGAAAGCAGCGAAATGGATATTGTAGAAGGCAGAGTTAGGGATGCCAGGCAACTTCTTGAAGAGCTTTAATATTTTTCTATTGCATCATCTTTATGCAAAATAGCTTTCATTATAACTATTTTTTCAATATCATTTATTTCATACCAAATTCTGAACGACCCCATGCGGACCTGCCAAATTCCATGTAGCCTTCCTGTAAGCGGCTTGCCGTGCTGCGGATTTTCGCGCAGTTTTTCTATTATTGAAGCGAGCCACTCTTTTTTGTCCCTGTGCTTTTTCTTTACTTCTTTGTCAAATGTTTCTGTTGTCTGGACAAAATATGGCATTAGACAAATTATGCTTTCTATTTAAAAATCTCCAAATCAATTCAATCATATGCCGCGCACAAAAGTTTCGGTTTGGGGTGTGGAAGATATGGCTACAGCAGAATATCTTAAAGAGGCAGACATTCGAGGCAGATGGCTGAACTTGGCAGCAGGAGATGGAAGATATAATTATCTTCTGTTAAAAAAAGCAGACCACGTTGTTGCAGCAGATAAAGATGCAGATGCTCTTGCAAGGCTCAGAGAATCCGCTCTCAAAAAATACGAAGGAAAACTAGAAACAAAAGTTTTAGATATAACGCAAAGATTTCCGTATGCTGATAATTCTTTTGACGGGGTTTTCTGCACCGGAACTTTGCATCTATTTCCAACTACGGTTTTCAGAACAATAGCCACAGAGATGGGGCGGGTTCTAAAACCTGGAGGCAAAATAGTTATAGACTTTGCAGCAGATGTTAAGAGAGTAAAACCCGATGGAACTCTGTTTGTTGTTGATGGCGAGCCTCAATATAGTTTGCACGACGCAGAAAAACTAATGATAGAAACTTTCAAAGATTATCAATTAGGTATGTCAGTTTCAGATGTGCTAGAAGAGGAATTGAAAAATGCAAAGCCACCACATAAATTCAGCTGCAAATTTATTTTATTAGAGGCTGTAAAGAAAAAGTGATGTTATGCCCCCCGCGTCCATGGACCCAGATCAATTTTCAAAACTGAAAAAAGTTGGCGAGCTCGCAGCAAAAGCTTTAGAGCTTGGAGAAAAAATGATAAAGCCGGGCGCGAGTATTTTTGAAATTGCAGAAGCAATAGAAAAGAAAATGGAAGAGTGGGGCGCTAAGCCTTCGTTTCCGATAAATATTTCTATAAATGATATTGCCGCGCACTACTGCCCTCTGCTGAATGATTCAATTACAATCAAGGAAACTGATTATGTGAAACTGGATTTGGGCTGTCAGATTGATGGATGGATTTCTGATGCAGCCAGAACTTTCAGGCCTGCTGGAAAAGATGAAATAATTTTGTGCTCGGAAAAAATGCTCGAGACTGCTCTGCCAATGTTTGTTCCAGGAACAACTCTCGGAGAAATTGGAACTGCAATTGAAAATATTGCGAAAGAATTCGGGCTAAAGTCAATTGGAAATTTAACAGGCCATGGCATAGGTAGATACAATTTGCACGCCGGAGTTTATGTTCCTAATGTTGCTAATCCATCCACGCGAGTTTTGCGCGAGGGAGAAGTTTTTGCCTGCGAGCCTTTCTGCACAAATGGCGCAGGCTGGGTTAAAGACTGCGATCCTGCGACAATTTTCCGCTGGCTTGCTGACAGACCAACGCGCTCGCCCGAGGGAAGAAAAATTTTAGAGCTGGGAAAAAATGAATTTGACAAACTGCCTTTCGCTAAAAGGTGGATTCAGAAAAAAGTTTCTGCAATAAAAATCGAGCCTGCTATGCGCGAGCTGATTGCAACTCAAGCTTTATGGCCATACAAAATTTTGAAAGAGCAGGCAGGCGGAATGGTCGCGCAAACCGAGCACACGATTATTGTTGCGGATAAGCCGATTGTGACGACAAGAGTTTGATAGGAAGTTTTATAAGTTTTCGCTCTCAACAAATATTGATAAAAATGGCATACCATAGCGTATCACTAAATGAGCAGGGAGAGGAAGATCCAGTGCTATCAGAATATCAAGGAAGACTCTTCGAAACGCCGGAAGATTTTAGCGCCAAACTGCCTCCGGGATTTTTGCTTAGGAAAACTAATGATGCGACATACGGAATTTTTCGCTCTTCAGGAGATGGCCACAGGCTAGGAACATTATCTAAGGTGAGAGCATAAATTTCATAAATAACCAAATTACGCGTTGAAAAGTTGATTCCTTGATAATAGAAGCCCGCGTAAAACCAAACTCCTCTTCTGAAAAAATTGAGCTCAAAGAAAATCTTTTGCTTGTTCACATTAAAGCCCCGGCAGAAAAAGGAAAAGCCAACCGCGCTTTGCTGAAGTTGATGAAAGAAACATTTGGCTTTGCGAGAATTGTTTCAGGAGAAACTTCCAGAAAAAAATTTGTTGAAATTCCACAGGAGAGTTTGGATGATGTAAAACGGATGATATAATTTCGGTGATTTTATGAAAAGAAAAATGAAAATAAAACTAAAGAGATGGATAAGGAAAAACTGGGGCAAACGCTGCCCGGATTATTGCAGGACTTGCCCTTCATGCAAGGCGTGGAAGTGTTTTGATTATTTGTTTCAGTTTGCAGAAGAGCCTTTTTAAATTCAGAAAATAAAAAATATCCATGCCCCGCAAGAAATCTCAAATAGCAGCAGCCACAATGGTGAAATTTTTCAAGGGGGCGGGCGCTGAAAGAGTTGCAGATGCAGCCTGCGCAAGATTGGCAGAAGCTTTGAATTCTATTGCAGCAGACTTGGCAAAAGAATCTTGGAGATTCGCTCAGCACGCGAAAAGAAAAACAGTCAAGGCAGAAGATGTTGAGATTGCTGTGAAGATGAGGAAATAACAATCTGCTTTGTGAATGTTGAAATTCTATTTCTTTTTATTCTATTGATGCGATTGCTCCGAAGATTGGAGATGTGCTGGAGATTTGATGAGGGGATAAAAAGTTTAATCATTGATCCACTGAAAGAATTTTCATTACATAACTTTTGAGAAGCATACCTTTCTTGGAATGAACAGAGGCTCTGATTGTTTCTGTCCTTTCGGAACCTAGTTCAAAGATATTAGAATCAACTTCTTCAAGAGGTATGTAACTTATTGTAGCCAGAACCGTTATTTGAGGATCGCCAAATCTATATATCGGATTCCCATCAACTTCAACTCCTCTTAATGCTATATCTGAATGAGGTATAAATGAAGTTGCATGATGCCGGAAAAACTCCTTTAAATCCAGTTCGCTAGCAGTTGTTCTGTATTTTATTCTGTCATCGTATTTAGTTATTATCGGCATTCTATCACATATCAACATCTGAACGTAAACTATTTAAGCACATGATAGTGACTTGTAAAATTTCTTAACTGGTTGGCTTTTTATTTGTTAATCAATTACATTTTCTTATGCTACAGATAGATGGCTCCTCTGCTGGCGGCCAACTCGTTCGAACAGCAGCAGCTCTCGCATCAATAACAGGAAAGGCTTTCAAAATTTCAAATATTCGCGGCGCAAGGCCTGAGCCAGGATTGAAAGCCCAGCACTTGGAAGGCTTGAATGCTTTGAAAGAAATTTGCAACGCAGAAGTTTCTGGATTGGAATTGGGCTCGCGTGAGCTTGTTTTTATTCCGAAAAAATTTGAGCCGCGGGATTTAGAAATAAAAATTTCAACTGCCGGCTCTATTGGTTTGGTTTTGCAGGCTTTGCTTATTGCTGCAACAAAATTCGAGAAACCTGTTGCAGTTAAGTTTAGCGGAGGTGGGACTTGGGGAAAGTGGGCTCCACCGGTTTTGTATTTGGAAAAAGTTTTCTGCCAGCTTGCAGGCAGCCAAATGGAAGCGAAAATTCTTCGGGAAGGATTTTATCCAAAGGGCGGCGCGGCCGCTGAATTTATTTTGCATCCTGTTTCAAAAAAGGAAATTGAAATTCTTGAGCATGGAAAACTTTTAGAAATAAATATTTTCTCTGTTGCCTCTGCGCATTTGCAGAAAGCAAAAGTTGCAGAGAGGCAGGCTGAAGCGGCAAAAAAGTTTTTGGCAGAAAAGTTTTCTGCCGCGATATCTACACATATCAACTATTCTTCATCAGAAAGTCTGGGCTCAGGAATTTTGGTCGAAGGAAAATGTGAAAATTCTTTTCTTGGCGCAGACTCCATTGGAGAGATTAAAGTTTCCGCAGAAGAAGTTGGAAAGCGCGCAGCAAAAGATTTTCTGAATGAGTTTGCAAATGGGGCAGTTGACAGGCATGCTGCTGATATGCTTATGCCTTATATGGCTCTGGCTGGAAAAGGAAAAATCCAGACTTCAGAAATCACACAGCACATTCTAACAAGCGCAGAGCTTATAGAAAAATTCCTGCCTGTGAAATTTTCAATAGATAAAGAAAAGAAAATTATTTCTGTTTCTTAGAATCTTTCTCTCTCAAAAAATTAGAGGCCTCAGCCAAAGCTTCTATTGTT
>CAZROS010000010.1:0-12606 GCA_964601825.1 uncultured archaeon
TGGGAATTTTGGGACTGGAATTCTCGCCAACTTACGCAGTCCACCAGCTTGAGAACGGCCATAGAAATACTCCGGGAAAAGGAATTTTAATGGAAGAGCTCGAGGCAGAGCTTGCAAAAAAAAGAATG
The DNA here is from genome assembly GCA_964601825.1 of uncultured archaeon. GTDB lineage: Archaea > Aenigmatarchaeota > Aenigmatarchaeia > Aenigmatarchaeales > JACQIB01 > DATDSO01. The sequence continues at coordinate 129 of CAZROS010000010.1, forward strand.
CAAATTCCTTTTGTAGGAATCAATCCAAACAATCCAAATTCTTCCGCGCAAAAGATAAAGCAGTTGATGCAGTTTAGTTAGGCTTAAATAGTTTTAATTCTAACAAAGTTTATGGAAGAAACCAAAACAGTTAGCCAATCTCAGTTCATAGAAGAAGTGATGACATACATAGAATATACAAAAAGCAACATGCTTATACAACCTGATGCCAAACCAGATCAACGCGCTCTCCCCAAGCATGGTGGCGCTGATGAATTTATCTATTCTATTTCTGTCAGAGAGCCGACAGACTTTTACTTAGAGGATTTGCATACAGATCCCAACATAGATATCCCTCCAGGAGTTTCCGTTGGACACTTAATTTATTATGAGATTTATTCGCTACCAGAAGAATCAATGCGAAAAATTTTGGACAGTATGTCTAGAAATGCGGAGAGAATAGAAGTTAAAATCCCTGGCAGAAGGCGGCGCGGTTTTGTTGATTATCAAATCCAAAAAGATTCTGCAACAGCTTAGTTTGTCTATTCACATTTTCTCCAAAACTTCCATTCCAATAATTTTCGCGCAGTTGCGCAGAACAATTTTCGTTGCCCAAACTAATTTTAATCTGGAAGTTTTTTGCAATTCATTTTCCGCATTCAAAACCGGGCAGGCTTCATAGAATTTATTGAAAGCCTCGGCAAGCTCGCCTGCAAATATTGCAACCAAGTGCGGCCGCGAATCCTCGGAAGCTTTCTCAACAACAGAAGGGAACTGCGCAATTTTTTTCATTAGAGCTTTCTCTTCCAGCTTTTCAAATTCATAGAATTCCGAATCCTTCCACTTGCCTGCTTTTCCCAAAATAGAATTCGCGCGCGCATAAGTGTAGAGCAAGTAGGGCCCTGTATCTCCTTCAAAGCGTACAGCCTCCTCCAAATTAAACAAAACATTTTTCTCAGGCGAAACTTTCAGCATTCCGTATCTGACAGCTGCATTCCCGATTTTTCTCGCCCGCGCCCATATTTCTTTTTCAGAAATTTCCGGCCATCGTTTTTTTATTTCCTCGCTTGCTTTCGCATAAACCTCTTTCATAAAATCCTCAAGCAAAACAACATTCCCCTGCCTTGTGGACATTTTTCCTCCGCCAGGCAGAAGCACGAAAGAATAATGCAAAACTTTAGGCGGCTCAACTCCCAAAAGTTTCAGCGCAGCGGAAATCTGCAAAAAATAAAGTTTCTGGTCCTCTCCCAAAACCAAAATATTATTTCCCTTTGATTTTTCTGCTTTGTAAATATTGTAAGCCAAATCCCTCAGCGGATACAGGCTCGTTCCATCTGCCCGCGTTAGCACAAGAAAAGTGCTCTCGCCCAAGCCCTCAGTTCCTTTCAAATCCAAAACTTTTCTATTGTCTTTATCAACGAAAAGTTTTCCAGTTTTTTCCAATTTTTTCAAAATAGAATTTGTTTTTGCTCCAATCCATTCGCTTTCAAAATCAAAAAAATCAAACTCAACTCCAAGCTCCTTCAGGATTTTCTTCTGCCCTTCAACGCAAAGCTTTACAATTTTTTTGAATTGTGAAACTGTTTTTTTCTCACCAGACTCAAATTTTGCAAGCAATTCAAAAACTTCTTTCTCAATATTTTTGTCAGACTCCATTTTCTTGTTTGCTTCAATATACAAATTCAAAACTTCTTCAAACTTTAAATTTTTCTTTCCGCCAGCCGCCCGAACCAAAAGCGCAATCTGCTTTCCAACATCATTCACAAAATAATGCGTCTCAACTTTTTTTCCAGAAAACCGCAAAATCTGAGTTAGCGAATCTCCGATAATCGCATTTCTTGCCCGCCCCACATGCGGGCTTGCATTCGGATTTATGCTCGTGTGCTCAATCAGAAATTTTCCTTTTTCAAATCCGCCCCCGAAATTTGTGTGAAAATCTTTCAGCACGCGTGTGCCAAACCTGTTCCAGTCAACAAAAAAATTAACATACGGCCCGAGCGCTTTCACTTCAAAAATTTCCGGAATGGCTTTCATTTCGCCCGCGGCAACCTCTGCAACTTCTTTCGGATTTCTTTTTTCAGCTTTTGCAATATTGAAGCATGGAAAAGAAAAATCCCCGAACTCCGGCTTTGCAGATTCATCGACTGTTTCCGAATTTACTCCAAGGGCTTGCGCAATCGAATGCTTGAGGATTAGCCAGTGGTTTGCGTGGGTTTTCATAGGAGAACAATCTCAGGCTCAATTTAAAATGGTTGCGCTTGCTGCTCTTGCAAATTAAATTTTCACAAGCTTCACTTCCAGGCTCGGCAGCTCAATCATTGCAGCCTGCCTTTTTCTTCCATAACCGCACGCAATGATTTTTGTTTTTCCGATTTTGTCAAATCCCCAGTGCTCGTGCATGTGGGCGCCTATGTAAATTGGCGGCTTTTCTTTTAGAATAAATTTTCTGATTATTTCATCTCCAATATGCTTTCCATTCAGCGGGCTGGCTTTGTTTATGATTTTATCCAGCCTGCAATTTAGTGGTTGATCATGCCCAATGAAAATAATTTTCTTTCCATGCGCACGAGAAAATAATTTCAAAAGTTTTTTCTCCCAAGAATATTTTTTTCTAAAATGCTTTTTCTTTTTCATGCTCTTGTCGCCAGCACCCCTGTAATCTGGAACAGCAGCAAGAAAATAGTTTTCAAGCTCTTTAGATTTTCCTGTAGTGTAAATCAGGTTTTTTGATTTTTTACAGGTTTCTTCTATGGTTTCAGAATTAATTTTAGAGCCTGTTCTGGTGCCCCGGTCAAAATCGTTGTTGCCTAAGCAAACTAAAACAGGTTTTCCCAAACTATCTAAACTGCGTAAAACTGCTGTGCCGCTTTTTGCATAATGCAAAATTTCCTTTTTGTATCGCTTGCCTAAAAGTTTTCTTAGAACTTTGTAAAAGTTTTTTCCTTTGAACGCATCCCAGTTTTTGAATTGGATATCTCTCAGAACATCCCCGTCGCAATGGTCACCAAGGGAGAAAATTAAATCTACTTTATTTTTCTTTACAAAGCTTTTCAAGCCCGCAGGAACTTTCCCATGCAGGCAGCCGAGCGCGAGGAGATTCATAAAAGCAAATCAGCGCGCCAACTTAAAAAGAAGAAGCTTTAAATATCTATAATCTAAATTACTATACAGTGGTATTATGACTTCGTACGATATAGGTGCTCTAAGAAGAACTGTTGCTGAAGTTGAAGAAACTCTCCCCAGAAGGCTTGCTAGATATGTTGGAGATGATCTTGTTGGAGTTTATCTTGTTGGAAGCATGTCTGGAAAATTTGATCCAACTGCTGTTAATGATATGGATATTCTAATAGTTCCAAGAAAGTACACCCCGCGAGTTATATATGCAACAGAGAAGGCCGTGAAAGAGGTTTGTAGAGAACTTCAGAGACCAGAAGTAGATTTGACTTATTCTTTCTTAAAAGGACCCGTAAAGCCAACGCCCGGCCAAAAACCATCTCTACTGCTTCATTGTCTTCTTACAGAAAGAGGAAGCCTTGTTAATCCCGAAGAAGATAACAGACTGGCACGCTACAGTTGGAAGCTCCACAATCGACCTGTTTACGGTCCGAATCTAAATAGCATAATAAGAATACCAAGAATTGGACTGCGAAATGTATTGCACGATAAAAGTGGTATCCCCGCCATGCGTCGTTTGCTAAAAGAGATGCGCGTAACTTCTCGCCAAGTTGTTGGCGATGAAGTGTTGTTAGTTGAAGCGAGTTGGGAACCAACTCAGACTGAAACTGTCGAAGCTTGTCTTTATGGCGTGCTCGCAACCGCCGGAAATGCTCTCGAAGCACTTCATCCGTTTATTGTTGATGTGCATTACGAATCAAAACCAGATGTTGCAAGGGAGTTTCGTCATGTGCTCAAGGGACTTAAGGGCGCGGGTTTCCCAGAAAAAGTTTGGGAGCTAAAGGAGCAGCACAGGCGAGGAGAACTTCCTATCGATCCTGTATTTGTAGAGGAATTAACTCTGGAAACAGATGAGTTTCTAAAAAATACTGAAAGGGCTCTGGTAGAAATGCGTGGATGAAAAAATAATTTTTTAGCGATGTCACTTCTTTTTCTTAACAGCCTTATGCTTCCCCAAGCTCTTCGCAAACTTCTTCTCAACTTTTTTCAATTTCTTTTCTGTAGCAGGCGATGGCTCTCCAACAGGCTCGGGCGGCAAATGCTCAACTTTTTTCGCAGTATCCACAGAAGCTTTAGCCTCATCCATTTTTTTCTGAGCCTCAACTTCAGCAAAAGCCTCTTTGTCCAAATTTTTCACCCCAACCCTTTCAATAACCCCGCGCACATCCATGATAAACCTTCGCACATATTCCTTGTTCATGTAAACATCCCGGTCAGGAATTTTTTCCATTTGCTTATCCTCCAAAAGTTTTCGCATTTCAATTACTTTCCCAAACACATCAGCATAGTGCGGACCCACAAGTCCAGCATCAATTAAATATTTTTTGAAAGCATCAGGCAATTTCTCGGGCTCAGGAGGCAATTTTCCAAGAGCTTTCAGCGCCGCAACAGAAGCTTTTATCATAACCTCATAATTTTTCTTAATATCATTCGCTTTCCTTCCCAATTCTAATTGGTCCAAAAGTTTTTCCATGCGCTCAACATATTTTTCTGCTTTGGCAATCCACACATCTAAATCCGCGCCAGAAATATCTTTTATCTCTTTGTGCTCAACAGCCTTTCTAAAAACCATAACATCCTCAACCATTTTCGCAAATTCCTCTTCAAGCAATCCAGTGTCAACCAAATGTTTTCTCATTTCCCGTGCAAGAGTTTTCGGAGGAGGAGGCGGAATTCCAATAAACATTAAAACAGACTGGCCTGCGTCTGTGAAAGCATAATACAAATCTTCTGCAATCATCAGAGTCTTGACATTTTTCACGCGAGAAATTCTTTTTGGAACCCCCTCAAATCTGATTTCAGCAGCCTCTACTGTAGCAGGGAATTTTCCCCACTCCAAAAGTTTTCTCATTGGAATGAAAAATCCAGCGTCAAAAATCGCATACCCTTCGCGCACAATATTGTAGAAAAGCGGGTGCGCTGTGCGAATTCCATCCCAGAATTCTGTAAGCGCAATCACAGGCTGCACATGCAGTCGCGGATCAGTTTCCTTTGCCAGCTTCCAAACATCATCATCAACTTTATTTCTAATCTCGTCAAATTTTTTCAGCGGCATTTTCGTGTCGTCAAAAATTATGTAAATGTCCACATCGCTTTTTCCAGTGAAGTCTCCGCGGATTACAGAGCCCCAGACAACAATTGCTTTCACATAATCTTTGAAAAGATTCAAAACCTTTCCCTTGAAATCATTCGCGCTTTTCAGGCGGGTTTCAATAGAAAATTTTCTGAGTTTTTTTCCGATTGTTTCAGGCTCTTCAGATTTTTTTTGCTGCGCCTGTTCTGTTTTCAATTCTTCTGGCATATCAACACTGGGAATTTCATATTTAAAAACCCAATCTCGCTATCTGAACTTTTCTTTCTTCCATTCTTCAATCTTTCCTTTCTGCGCAACTCCTGTGCTCAAAAAGCCAAACTCTTCTTCCGGAACATGGAGCACGCCTTTCAGCGGGTCCAGCGCATGCTCTCTTACAGTCACAAACTGGCGCGCAACTTCTGGACCATCCTCGCCAACCCCATAGAATTCAGCAGGCAAATCTTTCGGCGCAATATCCTTTCTCAAAAATTCAACAATTTTTCTAAGAGAAATCACAGAATCTTTTATCGGGTCCTGCCCGCCGCCTCTTTCAAAAATTATCCACCTGTCCTCTTTTTCATCAAAACCTTTTTTCTTTAATTCGTACAAAATTTTGTAAATATATTCTTGAGCTTCGCTTCCCAAATAAATCGGGATATGAGCGGGAACATGTGGAGTCGGCCAGCCCACGTGCATGACTTTTATCATGTGGCCTCCATCAGGAGGAAGTTTATTTATCAAATCAAACGGATCCCACCCACCAGAGAGAGTGTGCTCAATATCAAATGCTACCCCAACTTTTTTTGAACCAATGTGCTTTGCAAGCCAGTAGATGTCTGTAATTTTATGCAGGCGCATATGCTCTTCAAATCCAAGCGAAGCCATTTGCGGCTCAAAAACAAAAATCAGATTATATTTTTCCAGAAGCGGCTTCGGATCCACAAAAGGTCCAACACTCCACGACTCTCCGTTTTTTTTCTTTCCTTTTAATCTTTCCATAGGAAGCGGATTGAAATGTCCCCACAAATATTTTGCTGTAACAGCAGGAACCCATTTTTCATACTGCCTGTAAGTGTCATTGTTGAAATCAAAAGCTTTTCCAACCATGCTGACCCATAAAGGATCGTTGGTAACTTGCATCCATCGCGCGACAAAAAAGTATGCAACTCTCTCCGAGCCGAAATCCAAATCTCTCATGCTGACATATCGCTTTATGCCCTCTTTCTCCGCACCCTTCTTTATTTTTTCCACGTCATCTTTTGTAAGCTCTTCAATTTTTTTATTTAGCTTTTTTGCTTCCTCCTCCCAATCTTCTCTTGATAATTGTGAAGCATACGTTACTCTTCTTATTTCATTCACAAAAGGTTGTTCAACTCCCCAGTCCAGCAGCCATTCATTTTCCTCCAGAAGAATTTCAAATGGCCTGCCCCAAAAATCCGCAAGCTTTGTTGATGTTTGATTTTGTGTTGCGACAAGAATTATCGGAGTGAGCTCGCTTGCATGTGTGAGCAAATATTTTGCTCCGACATCGCCGCTTCCTTTTATGTGCTGTATAAGCCTTTTGTGGGCGCGCTCATAATCGTCAAAAATTGCAGAGTCCAAAGGCATTGTATGCTCGCGGACAGTCGCAGAAGTTTCTGCATGAAATCCAAAACTCATTCCAAGAGATTTCACTCTATCTATGCTTTCTTTTAGATATGGCTCGTTAAACTCATTCACAGTATCAATGTCCACCTGAGAAAAATCCACTCCCTTGAATCCGCCCCAGAAAATTTTCTTCATCATTGTCATGTACTGCTCTTTCTCTTCTCCCTGAGCAACTCCCCACAAGCCTGTAGAAACGCCGATTACATAAGCCATACAAAGAATTGAATTTCCGCAGTTAATAAACTTTGCGTTTATTCTATTCCGAACTTCCCTTTCAAAAATCCGACAAGCTGCCCGAAATTTTTTGTATTGCCCTTTAGTATAAGTTCTGTCATTCTATCCTTCCAATCTGCTTCGTAGTGGCCGGGCTTGCGGACCCAGTTTGGAGTTTGCAAACTTTTCGTTATTGATTTGAAATAATCTGAATATCTTCCAACTTCTTCTGAAATTTCCTTGCCAATTTTTTCAAGGCTGCTTGGCTCTTCTTTTGGAGGCGCGCCAAAAAGCTCAGGGTGCGACTCTTTCATTACTTCGCTGATTTCTGCCCCTTCGGTTGTGTGCACGCCCATCATCTGTTCTATATATTTTTCCAAATCCATCTCGCGCGCGCGGAGTTCAATCAACTTTACAAGCAAAACATTTTGGCTCATTACAAAATTTCTTATTGTGAATGTTATGTCTTCAAGCTCACCAACCTGTGTTCTTGTTCCGAGCCTCATAATATCGATTGTAAAAAAAGTATAATAGAGTTCATTTGGATTAAGCCTCATCTCCTGTTTTTTCCATGAAGATTTTATTTCTTCTGCAATTTCATCAGCAACAGTTGCCTCCCCGGCCTTAATTCTGCCGCTCTTCACAATTTCAAGTTTTTCAGCCTTGTCTTTCGGCAAAATGTTTGCAAGCCACGGATAAAAATTTGGATGCGCAAGCCCGGTTTTTTTGCTTAAAACAAAATTCTCGCGCACAAAATCATCATAAGGGTCAAAAATGAAATCACTGGTCTTTCCGGTTTTTTCAACAATATTTTTTCTCTCTTCAACAAGCTTGTGCGGTTTCCATAGCCAGAGATTTATCGCATTTGAAAAAGTTGACTGGCCTGTGACATCTGCAAAAGATTTCAGCATATTTCTCTGAACATCTTTTCTTTCGGCTCCGACTTTCATTATTTTGAATCTCACGAGATAAGGCTTTATCCAATCCTTATATTCATCAATGCTTTTTTTTCTGGATTCCAAAAGCGACAGCAAAGTTTTGTACCTGTCAATTGCAGCTTCACTGAAAAGTTTTTTCCACTCAAAGTAAACCTGATTTTTTGTTTTCAAAATTACAGCCTCGGCTCTGCTGACTGAAAGCTCTTTTCTGATTTTTTCAACATCATCCATTTCATCTGTCAGCCGCATGAAATCAGAAATTATTGTTGACCAGCGCGGGGCAATGCTTCTGAGAGAAACTCCCTCGCCTGTGTGCAAATCAACCTGATCAACAAACATTGCCCTGAGAGAGTGCTCAGCTTTTCTTATTGCCTGCGGGCGCGCTTTTTCATCTTTGATTTTTTTTGCTTTTTCAACATCATTGAAATAGTTTAAAATTTCTTTGTACTTTCTAACATCATGCTTCGCAAGCTCAAAATCTGAAATTGCAGCCGCAGCACTTGCAAGGCCCTGCTTTATTGTTCCTGCAAGAGCTTCCTTGCTCGCAACAGTTGCCTGATAATAATCTGCCCTTGTTGGAGAAACTTCAATCCACTCATCAACCTTGACAAGATTATAATCAAACTTTGGTATATGAAAAACAAAACTATAATAAACAGCAGAAGCCTTGCCAGGAGGAGCCGTAAAATTTAATTCTACAACTTGCGGAGACGCTGTTTCATAACCAATGGCAGCTGTGCTTCCTGCTAAAACATAAATTCCCTTGTAGTTGGAATCTGCAGCTGTTCTCGGCATTCCGGGTCCTCTCTGATCTCTAAAATCATCCAAGTGATCCAGTATCGGAAAAATTGGTTTTTCTGTCATAAAAATCTCCTAAAGGTTTTTATGAAACTGAAAAATTGAAAATTTTTCTGGGCCATAAAAAATCACAAAATAATTAAAATCGCTCCTATGATTATGAGCAAAATTCCGAGCGCTATTCCTGCTTTGGTAAATGATGAATATTGAATATCATAAGCATCAGGAAATTTTACAATAAACCATATTCCTATAAGCGCAAGCGCGATTCCCAAAAGTTTTTTTGATATGCTCAGCAAAAACCATATTGCTCCGATAACAATCAAAAAAACTGTGAAAACAAGCGTGGACTGTATTGCCTCCTCTTTATCAACCATAAAAACCGAAAATATTAGGAAAAGCTAAAATATAAATACAGCAAAAGCATAGATTTTAGGTGATTCCATGCCAATGGCGCGTTCAAAAATATTGATTCATGATGATATAATTCAACCGAGGCCTCAAATTAATTTGCACTTCACTGGCATAAATCTTGAAAATATTTACAAAGAAATTCCAAAACTTGTTTCTGCTGTTTTCAGAATGCCATCAGGCTCTATGCAGGAAAAAAATATTCAGTTCACAAAAGGCGAATCAGACAAAATTAACATAAGCTGGGAAGGTTTCAAAGAGCTGGATAAATTAAGTTTTTACCAAATTGAAGTTGACTTGAAAGGCTCTTCTGCAAAAGGCTCTGGAACCGCAAATGTTGTTATTAAAGCCGGCTTAAGGACAGAATACCCACAGGACACTTATTGGGAGCGCTCGCTTCTTTATGAAGTTTTGAGAATGTTTTGGCACTCCACATTTTATCATTCCAAGCGCGAATATTGGCTGAAAGATGGCAGAAGGCTTATTTCTGTTTTGGTTGAGGAAATTAAAAAAACCGCGCACGAGCAGTAAAGAAATCTTTATAATTGGCTTCAGCAAATCTATTTCAGGTTTTTATGCCAGACTTTGTTTTTGTCACAGACATGCTCGCGCCTCAGAGTGAAATAGTTAGAGAATTCTATGTGCATCATCCATCCAAAGCCCTTAAAGAAATTCCGGAAATTCTTAAAGAAACATGGAAGCTTAAAGGCTCAAAAGCTTTTGAAGATAAAATTAAGTGGGATATTGCTGGGGATCCGATAGATTTTTTTGGCCAGTGGAGAGGAAAAGATGTAAAAGATTCTTACACTACAGTTTGGATAAAAATCCGCTGCTTGGGAAAAATGGCAGTCCAGTCAAAAGTTGGGCATATTACTGTTTGGATAGATGGTTTCATGGAAACAAAGCTTCCTTACAAAAACATTGTGGATGAAGCTTGGAAATATTTATATCTAAAACTAATTTATGAGCAGCAGCTCAAAGATTATCTCGTGGAAGGAAAAGCAAAGACCCTTGCCTTGGACAATAAAATACGCGAGGTTTTTGAAACATGGAAAGCTGCTGACGAAGGTGAACCTAGGAAAACTGCGTGATTTTTGTGGCGTTTCTTGAAAAAATTCTCAAAAGAAAAAGCAGCGAAGATTTGGAAATAGAAAAGCCAACCCCTCCAGATCTTCTGCCTAAAGAGCTTGAGCAGTTCAGGCTCTCGCCGCCGAAAATTGAAGAGAAGCCCTCTCCATTCGGGCGCGCAGAAGAAAGAGAAAAATCTCCGGAGCCATTTATTCCGCATGATATTCTGGAAAGAAATATTGCTCCAAAGGAAGAAAAAAATTTCGACAAGACTGATTTAATTTTAAGCAAGCTTGAAACAATTGATGCGAGATTGAGATTGATTGAGGAGAAGTTAAAGTAAGAGAATTGGATTTTTTACAAATTCAGCTAGTGGCGGAATATTTCCTTCCGGATATTTTTCTTTCAAAACATCTGAAATTTGTCGATATAAAATATGATTAGTTGTTTCAGCACCAAAAGGATTTTCCCCCCCATGCGTTAAATCCTGATAATATCGAGTCAGCATCTCCAACCTTACACGCGCTGCCTCTCCAATTTCCTCTGGAGTAGAATGAAGATTCATTTAAACACCCAACTCCTTTACTCTCTTCTCAACTTCCTCCTCAATTCCCAATGCATCAACTAATTCTTTAAACCTGTTTCTAATTGTAACTTCAGTAACTCCAATCGCATCCGCGATTTCCCTTTGTGTTCTTTTTTCTCCGTTCAAAACCGCAGCAATATACAAAGCAGCAGCAGCAACTCCTGTCGGGCCTTTTCCAGAAGTGACTTCATTTTTTTTTGCGTCCTTCAAAAACTGAATTGCTTTTGCCTGAACTTTATCTGAAAGCCCGAGCATGCTTGCAAATCTAGGAACATAATGCTGCGGGGGAGCTGGCAAAATTCTTACAGAAAGCGAGCGCGCAATGTATCTGTAAGTTCTTCCAATTTCCCTGCGCTCAACTCCAGAGGCTTCTGCAATTTCCTCCAAAGTTCTCGGAGTTCCCATTTCTCTTGTGACAGCATAAAGCAAAGAAGCAATTACAGATTCCATACTTCTTCCTCTTACAAGTCCTTTGTCAACAGCTTCCTCATATTTTTTCGCGACCTGCTCATGCACGCCTTTCGGCAAGCCTAAAAATGAAACCAATCTTTGCAATTCAGAAAGCGCAAAAGAAAGATTTCTATCCTTGCTTTCAACCAATCTTTTCTGCCAGATTTTTAATCTGTGATACTGCGCTCTTTTTTCCGGAGCAACTTTCAAAAGTTCTCCTTTGCTTCTTCCAATTTCTGTTGTAAGCCCGAGGTCATGCTTTGTCCTTGTAAGCGGCGCGCCTGTTCTCTGTTTCTTTTTTCCATCCTCGTCTCCAAATGTCCTCCATTCCGGAGTTGTGTCAACCATGCTCTCCTCAAGAACAAGGCCGCATTTTGAGCACACTCTCTCCCCACGAGAAGGATCCTCAAAAAAATGTTTGCACCCGCATTCCGGGCAAACTCCTAATTTCTTTCCAACCGGCTTGGCAGAAGGCTTTTTGCTGGCTTTGGCTTTTTTAAGCTTTTTACTCATAACAATCAATTTTAATAAACACTCTAAAATAGTAAATGTATAATTTAGCCTATCTACTATATGTGCGTGAGGGTATATAAAGCTTTCGGTTAGTTTAACTGCATTGAAGTGAAACTGCCAGCGTTATCAATTTAAACCTGAAAACCGGATAGCTTTTATGCCATTTCCGCATGCTTCTATAGAAAGGCTTTGCAAAAATGCCGGCGTTGAGAGGGTTTCCCAGGATGCAACAAAAGAAATTGATAAAGCTCTTGAAGAAATCGCAGACCAGCTAGCCAGAGACGCTGCGAAAGCTGCTGAGCATGCTAAAAGGAATACAATAATGAAAGAGGATATAATTCTTGTTTCAGGAAAGCAGCCTGCTTAAAAAATTCTGAATCCTAAAATATAAAGCAGTGCTATCAGCAGCGGCTGGTGCGCAACATAAATTGCCAGCGAGTTTCTGCCGAGAAAGCAAAGCGGATTGCTGGAATAATTTTTTGAATTAAGGAATTTCTTGTAAAACTTTTCTCCAGAAAAAATTCCAATTAAGAAAACTCCGAACCATGGAAGCAATGGAAAGTAATCAAAAGTTTGGAAGTTTTCTGGGGGGAAACCTAACCATAACAACCATGAAGTTTGTAGAGA
>CAZROS010000011.1:0-11748 GCA_964601825.1 uncultured archaeon
TTCATCAATGAAAACTGCGCGCGCGTTTTCTGTAAGCTTTGCGGGCGGGTGGTGGTCAATAACAATATCTGCGCGCAGATTTTTCACAGACTGCAATTGCTCTGGCACAGAAGTTTCAACAAGAATCACATTTTCAAAATCTGCGCAGTCCGGGTCAATTAAAATTTCTCGGCCTTCACAGATTTTTTTAGTTGGCCTGCCGAAACTTTCGCAGACTCCAATGCTTGCTTGAATTCCGATTTGCGCGAGCCCGAGCTGTAATCCAACTGCGCTCGAGGCTGCATCAATATCCGCGTTGTGGTGCGTGAGAATCAGAGTTTTTCCTTTTAGATTTTTCAAGCTAGACAAGACTAACTGAAATTGGGAATTGGTGTTGAAGGACATGGGGAAAATTTATATAGAAAGTTTAAAAAGGATAGACCTTTACACCGACAGCGGAACCGACATCTCTAAGAAAATCTCTATGCTCCCACCTAGCGGTCTTATCTCTCTCCCTCAATTCTCTTTGTGCCATTACTCTCAAATCTTCTTGAGAAGCAATACCAGCATATGGGACATCAAAATCTATTCTAAGGGCCTCCAGTGGTCCTGTTGGATATCTATCTGCAACAAATGAAACCGAATGTAGATTAACTGCGGCAGTAATAAAACCGCCTGTTACAGATTTTTGATACACAATCGGCTCACTGCCTCTTTGAGACTGATTGAAGCCTCTTGACACCAAAAATCTTCTTGCTAAATCTCCACTCATAATTTAAATCTCACCCGTTGTATAGAGTTAAAATGTAAGCTTTATAAATGTTGCGTACACACACTTTTAGTAAAAAAATAAATTGGAGGATTGCATAAATATGACATATGATGCCAGAGTGGATATAATAGATGCTAGACAACTTGACAATATTTTGACTGCGCGGCTGCCTGAAGACGTTACATGCAGAATGGATTTAGGAGAATTTAGCGTTTATGGAAGAACCACTCTTCACTTCGAGGAAAAGCATAGGAAAAAAATAATGTCTGCTCTTAGCGGCGGTTACAAACTGCAGCAAGAACTATGAAAAATCTTACGGTGATAAAAAATGCCACGCAAAAACTTAATGAGATTTTCAGCAAGCAATAGTCAAGAGCATGCAGAAGCATTAAGAATTCTGAGAGAATCTGGCGCGCGAGTTGCAGGCATAGATGAAACTGATGGCGCGTTTTTAACTTTTTACAGACAACCTCAAGGGCTTGCTCCCACCGGTGAATATGCCCAAGTTTTTGAAAAATCTTTTTCATGCGCGCCTGCTCAGCCCATATCTCCAGCGGGCGATTCTAAATATTTGTGATAAAAATGGCAGCAAGATTTTTGAAATGCGAACAAGAGCGTTTGGAATTTCGGAGATATCTCAAAGCCCAAGAAAGATCTATGGGAGAGCAGACGCCCGCAATCGGAGTTAAATCTGGTCATCTCGTTGTTGTTTTTCCTCGCAGTTATGGTGAACCGCTGGGCGCATTTGTCTATAGATAAACTGGAGTTATTATTATGAATTTGAATTTAAATGCACAAAACAGGCTTGTAAAAGCTGCAAGGGGAATTGGTGATGGTTTCTACAATACAAAGGGAGCACTTGGGGAATTGGAAAGCGTTCCTGGAGAAGCATACGGTCTTGGGGCGCATCGAGAAATAAAATCACCTACTCGCCATAGAGAAATGGTATCGGGCGGACTTTTAGTAACGCTCCATCCGGATAATAAAATAGAAGCAGAGCCGCGCGCATTAAAATATTAAAGCTATTCCGCTCCGCCCAATCCTTGAGGCATAGCACCCTTCAAATATTCTTCCAATTTTTTCTGAATCTCTTCAAGCTTTTCGCGAATTCTTTCTTCTTGCTTTTCCAAACTTTTTAATCTGAGCTCGCCGGTTTCCTTTTTCTCTCCGAGCTCTTTCACTAATTCTGATTTTGTGCTTTTCACAAGAACCGGCCCGACAATTTTGAAAACCTCTTCCTTGTCTTTTGCTTTTTTCAATTCATCAAGGGCTTTTTCAGATTCAATTTTCTGCATGCTCAAAGCCTCGCGCTGAATATTCAAAGTCTGGTACTGCTGCTGGAAAGCCTGCATTTGCATAATCAGCTGCTGCGCCTCTGGGGGAAGAGTTATTGTTTGGGTTGCTTCTGGCATGAAACCACATGAAACTAAGATTTTATAAAGCTATTCAATATATCCAACTTCTCCCGCAAGCTTAATCAATTTCAAATTTGAATTAATTCCAGCCATTAATCCTGAAATATCTTTCGCTTCAACTTCCAGAATTATTTTTTCTTTTTCTGATTTTAAATCGCATGAAAATTTTTCAGTTGGCTCTGCGTCCGCTTGGATTGCTCGCAAAACTTTTTCTGGCTCAGAGCACTCAACTTCAATCAAAGCTTTCATAAGAATCAAAATTAAATTTCAGAATTAGCGCAGGCGCTTGCTTGTAGTTGGAGTTGCAGGAACTATCGGAATTTCCGTTTTTTCTTTTGGAGCTTCTGGTGTTTCTTTCGGACCTTCTTTTTTTCCATCTCCTTTCTCAGCAGCTTTTTTGTTTTGCATGTAAATAAAAATCGCTGCGCCTGCAATCAAAACCAGCAGCACAACTCCGACTGAAATCCAGACAACATCGGGGCCTGCTGCCGAGGGCTTTGTTGTGGCTGTTGTAAATTCTTTTATTGCAGACTTTGACTGCAATGCCAAATTCTTTGCGCTGATGTATTCTGCTACATTGTAAGCTTTTATTGAATCAGAGTAAAGCTTCAGCGCGCCAACAACATCTTTCTTTCCCTGATTTTCGTAAATTGTTTTGTTTGCTTCCAGGATTGCTGAGAGAGCTTCCTGCTGCGCGCCAGAAGTTGTGGCAACAGAAACTATTGCAGGAGGTGGTGTTGTTGTGGTTGTTGTTGGAGCAGTTGTTGCTGGAATGGTTGTTGTTGGAGCCGGCGCTGTTGCGAATAAAAATCTGTAAGCAGAAGCAAGAGCATTTCCGCTCAAATCCTGCGCGCCTGTTCCAATTGTCACTTCATATACAATATTGTAATCAAAAGTTGGAGTCAGAGTTAGAACATTTCCGCTCCATGATTTTGTGAAAGCAAAATCTGGGGAAACAGAAATTGCTTCTTCTGTTTCAGTCTGTTTCATTGACTCGCTGAAAGTGATTGTAATTTCAGAAGTTTTTGAAGTGTTCATTGTTTGATTCGTTGGGCTTGTTGATAAAATTGTTGGCGGGGTTGTGTCTGCAATGCCTGCTGGAGTTGGTGTTGATTTTTTGGAATCAGATTTCAATCCCTCGTTTCCAGAAGCGTCAGCAGCTGAAACTTGGAAAGTATATTCAACTCCGTTTGTTAAACCTGTAACAGTATAAAATGTGGGATGCGATGGCGGCTTTCCCCCAACAGGAACAGTTGCAATTTTAATATTATTTTGGTAAATTCTATAATTAGACAAATCAACTTCTGTGTTTGCAGTCCAGTTAAGCAAAACTTGAGAATTTCCTGCAGTTGTGTTTAATCCTGAAACTTTTGCAGGCGGAGTTGTGTCTGGAGGCGCAGTTGTAGTTGTTGAAGAAGTTGTGCCTGCAGAAGTTGTTGTGCTTGAAGAAGTTGTTGGAGCTGCGCAAACACTTGAGTGTATGTTCCATGAGCATGGATCTGCGCACGCGATTTGTGTGGCGCAGGCAGAGCATTGCGATGCTGAAGGATTGCATGAAGATGGAGTTGTAGTTGTGCTTGAAGAAGTTGTTGTTGATGGTGTTGCGCCTGCCTCATTTGAATCTATGCTCGGGCCGTTTGTATTTATTGCTTTTGCAGCATAATAATATGTTGTACCTATAGAAACAGTGGAATCATCATAGCTTGTTGCAGTTGGGTCTCCTGGAAATCCTAAGCTTGGAGCATTGCATGCGCCAGCTCCCTGGCTGCTTATTATACTGTAAGGCCCGCCTTGTATTGTTGAGCGGAAAATTTTGTAGCATTGAATTGCGTCGCCGCCATTATCAGCAGGAGCAGACCAACTCAAACTTACTTGAGTTGCAGTTGCGGCTGACGCGAGATTTTGCGGAGCACTTGGAGCTGCCCCTATTGTAGCTGTAACTAATGATGATGAATTTTGGCCGGCATTTCCTGCTGGGTCATAGGCGCTAACATAATAACAATAAGTTGTTTTTCTTGCAAGGCCAGAATCTGAAAATCCGGTTGGAGTTGTGTTTGTGCCAGCAAAAAAATAACCAGAAATACCGCAAGCCGGTCCGAGAGCGCGGAAGATTTTATATTCTTTTATGCGGACATTATCAGTTGCAGCATTCCAATTCAATGCCAATGAACTGGAAGTTATGGAGTTTGCAGAAACTCCGGTTGTTTGGCTTGGCGGAGTTGTATCTTGCGTGCATGTAAACTCAAAAGGATTCCATATGCAACCTTTTGGCGCGCATTGGCTTCCTGGGCAAGCACTGCAAGAATTTGGCCCGCAGGTTTGAAATTGTTGGCCAGTTATTCCAGATTCAAAAAAAAGATCAGAAACCAAAAGCCCTCCGAGAACAACTCCTAATGCAAGCGCGGACAAAACGAGATATTTTGGAATGTGCGCAAGCGAGCGCGCATATAGGAGTGCGTTGTCAAAATTGAAATTTTGACGGCGCGTGAAAATGCTTCGCATTTTCACTGCGGGGCGTGAGCGAGCACCCTGCGAGCGGGCTTGTTTTTTTATTTTTTTGGGCAAATTATCACAACCATCTTTGGAAATTTAAACTTAAAAGCTTTCAAATTGCATTGACTTTTCTTATGGTTTTGGGCCTTTCCTTTTGTATAATTCTGTACCCGCAAAAGGGGCAGCGAATTCTGTCTGAAACTTGATCAAGCTCAATTGACTTGGAGCATGAAAGGCATTTGTACATAATCATCAACTAAATTATAAAAATCTATTTTTCGCCCGAAACTTTTCCTATTTGAGCGGGCTTTCCATGTTCAGTTTGCGTTTTTCTAATTTCTGCGCCCACTGCGCTTGTTGGAAAATATGCTCCGCCGGAAAATTTATTTCCGCACTTTCTACAGTGCCAAATTCCGGCAGCAATTCTTTCAATGGCTGTGCGCTCGCAGTAAGGACATGAATGTTTTTGCTTTTGAACTCTCTCAATCGCAGCTGCGATTTTTTTCTGCCTTACCCCATAGCGTGAGCCATACTTTGCCATTGAACCTTGTTTCGCCATAAAAATCGCAACACTTTTATTGATTATACAATGCTTAAAAACCTTCTCTTCAGCGAAATTTATAAACCTTAACAGTGCATTCTAAAAATGCTAACGCGAGAAAAAATCATAGAAGCCCTGAAAAAAGTTTTGGACCCAGAGATAAGAATAGATGTGTGGACTCTCGGGTTGATCTACGATTTGAAAGTTTCTGATGGAAAAGTTTTTATCAAAACAACTTTCACAACTCCATTCTGCCCATACGGCCCGCAGCTTTTAGGAGAAATGAAAAAAGCAGTTGCGGCAGTTGAAGGAGTGAAAGACGTTGAGGTTGAGCTGACTTTTGATCCGCCATGGCAGCCTTCTGAGGAATTGAAAGCCATGCTCGGGTGATTTTATGTCATGTGTGAATATTGTGTGATAGAAATAGACATACGATATAAAGTCAGAGTTCAGTAAGTTTATAAGGATTTAAAAATATTTCTTTCTGTGATTTCATGACAGAGCCAAAACCAACTCTAAATATTCAGTCGAAAATTTCTTTTATTGAGCAGCAGACAGAGCTTGGCCGCGTGCTGCGTTTTATTGTGCCGGAAAATTTTTCCTATTTGCCCGGGCAGTTTGTAATGCTGAAAATGGAATTGCAGGAAAAAAATGGATTCCAAATTCTCAACGGAAAGCCAAAAGTCCAGCAGCGCGCTTTCTCTCTTAGCTCAAGCCCGACACAAAAAGGATTTGTTGAAACTGCTGTGAAAGAAGAGGAAAATGGTTTTGTTTCAAAATATTTAAACAGAATTGCCGAGCTGAATGATAGTGTAATTATTTCCGGACCTTATGGGCATTTTCATTTTTCCGAAGATTCTACAGAAATTGTTTTGCTGGGCGCAGGCTCTGGAATAACTCCGTTGATTTCAATTCTGAGATATATTTCTGACAAGGGCTTGAACACAAAAGCAACTTTGCTCTACAGCAACCGCTCTGAAAGCGATATAATTTACTACAAGGAGCTGCAGGAATTGGAAAAACAAAATAAAAATATAAAAATAATTTTCACAATGACGCGCCAGCCCGAATGGCAAGGGGAGAAGGGAAGAATAACAATTGAAACTGTGAAAAAATTTGTTTCAGATTTAAGCAAGCCAATATTTTTCATCTGCGGCTCGCCGGATTTTTCAAAAGCCTGCAAGGAATTTTTGCTTGGCGCGGGAATATTGCAGGAAAAAGTAAAAACTGAGCAATGGTAGGAAAAAATAAAGCTTATAAAGATTAATTTCCAAATTTTCTATATGAAAAAGAAAACTTCCATGAAGAAATCCATTTTAAAATCTAAATTTTCTTCTCCAATTTCCGAAGGCGAGGAGTATGATTTGGAAATCGCTGGCACAAAGCGCGGCAATGGATTTGCGCTTGTGAGAAATTTTCTTGTGCTTGTTCCGAATGCAAAGCGCGGGGATTATGTGCATGTGCAGATAAAGGAAGTTAAGCAGGACCATGCTATTGCGAGAATAATGAGCTCTGAGGAGCCTATGAGCCTAAGCGAGAATTTGAAAGAACAATATGAAGAAGCAGAAGCAGCTGCTGCCGCAGGCCTAATCAATCCTGCTGCAGGCGAAGAGGAAGAGTAGAATCAGATAGATTTTTAAACCCTTCTTTCTTAGAATTGGAATGCCCAAAAAGCAAATCAAAAAAGCCAAGCTAAAAAAGTCGGCAAAGAAAATCGCAAAGCCTGCTCTGGAAATAAAATCTCCTGTTGCTGTTGGGAAGGAATATGATTTGGAAATTGAGCAGGGGAAGAATGGATTTGGAATTGGATTTGTGAAAAATTTTCCTGTAATGGTTCCTGATGTTGAAGTCGGCGATTCTGTTCATGTGCAAATTATAAAAGTAAAAAAAGACCACGCAGTCGGCCGCGTGATGAGCTCAGAAGAGCCCCAGCTTCCGGGAGAAAATATTGAAGAAGAATACCAAGAAGCAGAAGAGAAAGCTGCTGCAGGAGAGTTGCATCCGGAAGAATCTGGCGGCGAAGAGGAAGAATAAATTTAACTTCTGTTAGGTGACGATAGCTTTATATACTAGTTCTGCACATATATTTGTAGGTGAAAAAATGGCAGTAAGATATGTAACAAATATGAATAACGAACCTAGAGTTGTGTTAGAACAACTTGAAGCATTAATTCGTGATACACGAGGAAGACGATATCCATTTCAAGGAAGACCAAGAGCAAGTCCTGGCAACTCTTCTGAAATGCTGTCATCAAAATGTGGTTTGACAGGTATTTACGAAACAGAAACCCAAGAAGAATTAGACCAAATTCTTTCTGTAAAAAGAGCCCGCGCAGAAGATTTTCTGTATAGAAATCTTAAAAAACAAGAACCACAAATACCGCAATGGCTTTTTGTGTCTTAGCTAAAATTCACGCCAGCGCTTTTCTTAAAATTTCCCTCAACTCATTTCCTTTTTGTATGGCTAAATCAGCAGCAGTCTCAACTTCTGCAACAGAAAAAAATCCGCGCCCGCCTTTTTGGATTGCGCAAATTTTTCCTTCCTTGTTTGTTCCAATTGTAATCCTTGCTTCCAAAGCTTCCTCTTCTTCAATTGTCGGGTCAATCAAAAGCTCGCCTGCGATTTTTGCAACAGTAACTTCCATTGGCACATCAACAAGAGGCAAAAATTCTTCAGTTTTTTCTCTAACAATTTTTTTATTTTCCGCATCCCATTTCAAAAATTTTGTCGTGAGAAGAGCAGAAATCGCAGCAAGGAAAGCTGCGTCAATTAAATTCCCGTCGTGGTCCAGAACATGAATGTCAATGTGCACAGACCAGACATGCTCTTTTTCAGAAATGCAAAGTTTTTTCATATCAATTGATTTGCTCTCGCGAATCCCTCGGTCAACAACGCGCGAAACCTCAACTGCATTTTCATCCGGCGGCCCGCTTTCAAATTCCGGATTTGCCATTGGAATAAATTCCGCGTCCACAATAAGAGAGCCTTCATCTGGCGTGTCAGGATAAGGAACAATAACTTCAAGCTTCACTCCCGCGATTATGTGCGTGCCTCCAAGGAAAATTTCCGCAGAGCCTTCTGCGCTTGAAATTACATTTGTGCGGATTTTTATTTCCCTAAATTGGTCAAACTTTCTTCCATCTATCCTCGCGCCATCTTCAATTATTTTTTTAATGTAGCTTTCGCCTGTTTTTATCATAAGGATCATTTGTTTATTTTTAAATTTTTTTCACGAGCTCAGCCTACTCGTAAACTCGTAGGCTTCGCAGTGAAATTGCAAAGCAATTTCACGCGCCGTAAAAATCTTGTGGATTTTTACTGTCGCATTCAATATGTGAATTTTTATTTTCACACATCAATTAGCGAGCGCGCATGGATTTATTCCTGCACGCGAGCGAATCAATTTTAATTTTAATTTCCTCCAGCTAATCATTTTGTTTAGATTCAATGGTGTATCTTTTCCTCAAAGCCTCTTTCTGCTTTTCATAAACTTTCGCGCAGCCTTCGGCTCCGAATTTTAAAAGTTTTGAAAATTCCTCGCGCGAAACAATTCCATCCATTTGCAAAAGCACAACGCGGTCAGAGCCGCCGACTGTTGCAATTGCGCAGTCAACTTCCCCGAAATTATCTTCCAAGCCCGCGACATCCAAAGCAATCTGCCCGTCAATTTTTCCAACAGAAACGCAAGAGACTAAATCGCGCATTGGAATTCCAGCGTCAGCAAGAGCCATTGCAGCTGCATTTAAGCCCGCGCATCTTGTTGAAGCATTCGCCTCTAAAATTTCCGCGAAAATATCTATTGCGGCTTTTGGATAATCCTCAAGGAAAACAACATTCGCCAATGCCTCTGTAATAACTTTTGAAATTTCCGTGCTCCTTCTGGAAGTTCCCGGCCTGCTCCTTTCTGTTGTCGCAAAAGGCGCCATGAAATATTTGCAGCGCAAAACTGCTTTCAGCGGGTCAGCCATCCACTTCGGATGAGTTTCTCTCGGGCCTTGCACAGCAGCGAGCGCGTTTGTGTTTCCGAATTTGAAAACAGCCGAGCCGTTTGAGTGATGAACCATTCCAACATCCAAAGTAAGCGGGCGCATATCCATTAAGCCGCGTCCATCTAACCGCTTTCCATTTACAATCAAATGTTCGGGCGCGCCGAACTTTCCTGCTCCTGACATGGTTTCACTTTTTTTATTTTTTATATTTTTATTTCTTCATTTTGGCGCCGAGAGGGGGAAATCCCTCGAAAGGAATTTGAACCCCCGAGACGCTGGGTTGCGTCACTGGATCTTGAGTCCAGCACCTTGCCGGGCTCGGTAATCTCGGCATTGCCTCGAGCGCCAAACTCGGTTTCGCCGAATCGAAAGCTTTATAAATTCTGGCTGCGCATTATTCTTAAGACGCTGGGTTTAAGGTTAGGTAATCTCGGTTGCCCTCACGGGCAACATTTTTCTTTTTTCTTTCGAGCTCGCAAGTTTTCGTAAACTCAAACTTGCTCGCATTCAATATGTGAATTTTTATTTTCACACATTGACAGCGAGCGCGCATGGATTTATTCCTGCGCGCGAGCTTTCGTAATAATTAAATTTTTTCCTCCTCGTTTCTATAATTTTCTCTTGCTCCAGCTTCATCTTCTTTAACAGGCGGCGCATTTTCTGACAATCCCTCTGCTTCAAGCATTTTTGCAATTCTGTCTGTAAGCCCGGAAGTGTGCGCCTCTTTTTCAATTGTCAAAATAGTTTTTGCGGCAAGCGCTTCCTTCTGCCCCTTTAGCCAGACAACTCCATTCTGCCCAACAACAATCTGGCAGCCTGTGCGATTTTTAATTGTCTCAACCATTGTTCCCTCTTTTCCAATAACGCGCGGGACCTTTGTCGGCGTGATTTTTATCAGCCTGCCGCCAACAAGTTTTTTCGCGCGGTAATCATTCATTGTTAAACTAGTGTGCTTGGAGCGCGCGACATTCAAAACTTTTATGAAAACAATATCTCCAATATCGAAAATTGTTGAGAGGTCTGTTTCTGCTGTGTCAACATATTCTGCAGTTGCCTCGCTCAGCGGAAGGATTGCGTCATACGGAGAATTTATGTCCATTATCCAAAAGCTGGACTGAATTTCAGAAACCATTGCGACAATTCCATCGCCGGTTTTCGGAACATAAACTCCTGCCAATGGGATTACACCGAGGAATTTTTCTTTCAATCTTACAAGCCCCAAGAATTTTGACTTGACTTCCTGGCCTGTTCTGAAAGTCCCGCCGCTGGGCAAATAATCTAATCCCTTTGCCAAGACTTCTCCGGGCAAAACAAGCTGCCGCTCTTTTACTAAAAGTTCTGACATTTGAATCAACTCGCACACCGCGCCGGCAAAGAATAGTGTAATGTCCGCTGGCGCGATTGTACTGAAATTATATCCGAAGTGGAGATTTATAAAGCTGTGGGATTTGGAAAATAACTTATGAAATAAATCTGCATTTCTTTCCAAAGGCGTTGATGAAAGATATTTAAAGGACTGATGACAAAAATAATTAGGCGAAATATATGGCTCTGATAAATCTTAAAGGAGGCTCGTTTGTAGACCTGCCAATAATTACTTTTCAAGAAAATAAGTTTTTTGTTTCATATGTTCCATTTCTATACGTAACCGGCATGGGAAAAACCCGGGAGGAAAGCATAAAGGATTTGATGGGTGGGATTGAAACTTATTTCCATGGAGAGAATGTGGAGAAAATTCTAAAAGAAAAAATGCCTGCGCGGAATGCGCCAGTTTCAATGGAGCTTTTGAGGTTTAATGTTTCTGACAACAAATTAATTCCTGCTACAAATATTCTATAAATTGCGCAAGCTCTTCCTCGCTCATGCCGATTTCTTTTCTGAGAATTATATTTAGCATTATTCTGGGAATTTCATCGTGGCTGCGGGTTATTGTAGCAATCCTCCCTTTGCTGTCAACGAGCTTGTAATGCTTTGTGCCGCCAACTTCCTGAAAGCCAAATTTTTTCAAAGCATGGATAAGATTTCTAACTTTCACAATTTTTGGAATCTCTGTTATCATGAAAATTATTTATTTCTGCGTCTTATAAAGATAATTGGAAAAATTTAGGTGAAAATTAAAATAAAAAAATAATTCCTACTTGTATTCAACGCCTTTCACTTTCTTCAAATGCGGCGGGCCTTCTTCTGTTTTCAATCCATATCCAGAGCTTCCGCCTGCATATGCGCCGCCGCCGAAAACCTGCGCATAGCCTTGGCCTGTTCCAATAACTGCGTAAGTTCCGCTGGCTGTTTGTCCACTGCTTCCAGCAGCGCCGCCATAAGCAGAATTGCTGGATTCTATTTTTGAGCCTGTCTGGAATAAAATAGTTTTCAAAGTTTCTGGATCCAATTTCAAAAGCTGGCGGTGGGAAATATTTACATCAATCACAGCAGCCCAGCTTATTTGCGCATCAGAAATATCCGCTGCTGTCAAATCAGTATCTTTAACCAAGCACCAGAGCAAATTTGATTTTTTCAAATTAGCGCGCTCAAGAAAGCATTTCGCAATCAGTGATGTT
>CAZROS010000012.1:0-11401 GCA_964601825.1 uncultured archaeon
GGGCATGAGGCTTTTCATGTAAGAGATGTTGGTTTGATTTATGCAAATGATGAAATTATTTTCGAATATGCTGTAAAAAATAATTTTATAATTGTAACAAGAGATTTGGGTTTCGCTGATATTTTTTTAAAACGGAAGGGAAAAGGGTTGATTTTGATAAGGCTGCCGAATTATTTCACAGCGAAAATGATCAATGAGTTTTTCTATGAATTTTTGAAGGGTTTTGATGTAAATGAACTTACTAATTCAATAACAGTTGTAGAATTAGAAAGGTATAGAATAAGGAAATTAAAATGATTCCCATGCGCCCGCTTCCAAAAACAAAAGAAAGCCACAATTACAATTCCTCAATGAAAGAAATAATTTTCGGAATGGAGGATGGAATTGTCACAGCCCTCGGAACAGTTCTTGGAGTCGGCGCTGCAACTTCTGATTCGCGAATTGTGATTATCGCCGGAATCGTTGCCCTGTTCGCAGAAGCGCTCTCAATGTTTTTCGGCTCTTACTTGGGAACAAAATCTGAGAAGGAAGTTATTGAGAAAACAATTTCCGAAGAGAAAAAAGAAATGAAAGAGAAAAGAAATGTTGAGCTTAGCGAGATGAGAAGCTACTACAAAAAAATGGGCTTTGCAAAAAAGGAAATAAAAATTCTTTTGAACAGGCTGGACAAGAACGATAAATTATTTTTGGAGCAAATGCTTATACACGAATTCGGAATCATGCCAAGGAAAATCGAAGATCCTTTCCGAGTTGCAATGAAATTTTGGCTCGCTACAATGATTGGAATAATTACAATAGTTCCATTCCTTTTCCTGCCAGTGAAAACCGCAATGCTCACTGCAGGAATTTTGGCAATGGCAACAATGTTTGGGGCAGGCGCGCTGAAAACAAAATACACAAAAAGGGGTTGGATTAAATCTGGTTTGGAAATGATGGTTGTGGGCTTGGCAGCTGCTGTTGTTGGATATGCGCTCGGAACGATTTTGAATGTTGCGGTTGTTGTGTAGGATTTAAATTGGAAAATTAAATAATTTTTATGCCTTTCCTCCTGCTATACATAACAAACCCCTCGCAGGCAGTTGCGAAAAAAGTTGCGCTGCATCTCTTGAAAAAACATTTGGGCGCATGCGCAAATATTTTTCCTGTTCATTCTGCTTATTTATGGCGCGGGAAAATTGAGAAAACTCATGAATGGATTTTGATTTTCAAAACCGTTTCTAAAAACTGCAAAGCAGTTGAAAAAGAAATCAAAAAAATCCACCCCTACTCTGTTCCGTGCATAATGAAAATTTCTGTTTCTGCAAATAAGGATTATGAGAAGTGGATTAAGCGAGAGGCGAAATGAAAAGCTCGCATGCATGACTTTATGCGATGTGATAATTTTAATGAAATAATTTTCTCACATCGAATAAAGTCAGTAAACTCGTGCATGCTCGCAGTCAATATGTAAATTTTTATTGATACACAATGACGCGAGCGAGCGCCGACAGAGGCAGGCGCGAGCGAGCCCTTCAAGAACTCTTTTCCAACCACTCCAAAATCAACCCAGCCAAATCTTTCTCTGAAAACATATTTGTCCCATGCCCAGCGCGCTCATAAATTTTTATTTTCTTTCCTGAGATTGTTAGATTTTGGAAAATCTGCTGCGAGCTTTCTGCAGAATATTCATCATCTTTGCTCGCTACAAGAAAAATATTTTTTGTGGCGGGTGAGGAGATTTCTGAAACATCAACTCCTCTGTAATTTAATCCAGGAGAAAGCAAAACAACAGAAGCAATCTCATTTTTGTCTGCAAACTGCAAAGCCAGATTCGCTCCAATGCTCGCGCCAACAATGGAAATTTTTCCTGCTCCTTGCTCGCGCAAAAATTTAATTCCAGCCTCAACATCTTTAATTCCTTTCTGGTGCTCTGCGTCTGTGAAATCCAAAAATCCATTCGGCCCGAACTCGCTTTTCCCATGGCCGCGCAAATCAATTGCCAGCGCCTTGAAATTATTTTTCTGCAATTGCTGTGCAAATGCATTCCAGCTTTCTTTTGCCGCAGGCATCATGTGAACTAATAGAACACCAGAGGTGCTGTTGGAGTCATAAAAATCTGCAGCGATTTTCACGCCATCGCTTGCTGCGATTGTAATTTCTTTTTTCATTTGCTCACCGGTCTGTGCTACGCACGCGCTTGCGAAAAGCAAAATAAAAAGAAAAGCAAGAGCGCGCATGTAGAAATTTTGTTTTTTGTGATTTATAAATTGTAGCTGATGAAACTTTCCATGCCAGAAAAAATCCCGCGCAAGCTATTGCATTCACGCTACAGAAAAGAAATGTGGATACACGCAAAGAAAATTCTAAAAATTCTCAAGAAAGATCTGCCAATTGCAGAGGCTTATCTGGCAGGCAGCTTTGCAACAAAAAAGCGCAGGCCAGCTGATGTTGATATGTTCATCTACCTGAAGCTAAAGGGGAAACATAGGAAAGATAAATGGGCTGCTGATTTTGAAATTGTTCCTGAAAACAAATTTGGCCAGCGGGCTCTTGAAGATTTAAGAAAGTGGATGAAACAAAAATATGGTGCGAAGAATTCTGCTGTGATAAGGCTTAGGTAATCAGCCAAACTCAAACCTATACTTCTCTCCGTCAAAAATTCTGTGCTCGCCCCATTCTTCAGATTCTTTTCCATTCACAAGCATTTTCCATTTTCCTGCAGTTCCGTTACAGTCGTCTCCGTTTTTCTTGTCAACCGCAGGCACGCTCGCGTCAATGTCAACTCCGTTTCCAGCTTTCCATGCAATCCTTTCAGAAGAGAAATCAACTGCGATATTTTTGAAATACTCTGCAATTTTTGGCGGGCTGGCAATATCAATTTTTCCTTCCAAGTGAATCCAGTTTTCAGAGTGGTGCGTGTGCATCAAGCCTGAGCCTATATGCTGCGCTTCAACAGCAGGGAAAGGCAAAACCTTTTTCTCGCCGCAAACTATAACTTCAGGATAAGCGTGCCAATGAATTGATTGCAAAAGCGAGGCATTTCCTGTTCCGCTGTTGTCAGAATTTTTCTGCCCGCCAAACAAAAAGAATCCACCAAGAACAAAAACCCCAACAATAATTCCGAAAATCGCATACTTCATGTAAGTGCCGCGCGATTTGTTTTTCTCGCGCTCGGCTGCTGCTTTTTTCTTTTCCTCTTCAAATCTTTTTCTGGCTTCCTCTCTTCTTTCATCTCTTGAAAGCTCGGCCGGCTGAGCTGGAGAATTTTGGTTTGGATTTGTTTCGTCCATGAAAATCATTTTTCAAAAAGCTTTACAGAAATAGTAAAGCTTTACCATTTATAAGCTTTCTATAAGCGGTTTATAAAATTCACTTCAGCCTATGCGCCGCGCTTGCAGGAACTGCAATTTGGCTCTCAACCCTTTCTCTTGGAAAGACCAGAGAATATTTCACTCCGAAGAATTCTCTCAAAGAAAGCGTTGAAACATTTCCGCCTTTTATTTCTTTCAGCTCTGATTTAGAAATTTTCAAAATTTTTGAGGCATTAAGAATTTCCAATCCAACGATTTTATTTTCCGAGCTCGCGTCTAAAATAAAATTCTCAAGAACGTTTATGCTGAACTTTATAGGCTCGCCTACCTTTCTCACATACAAAGCATCAACTTCCGGATCATAGCTTACTTTAGCCATTTTTATCACTTGGTATTATTTTGCTGTAGCTAATAATTGCCTTCGCTCCTTTTAAAAGCTTTTCAATTTTCTTGCTGGATTTGAAAGCTGTTATAATTTTTATCGCCCCATTTTCTATTGCGACAACAATGACAATGTGGTATTTTCCAGAGTATCTGTAGATCAGCAGTGTTGTTCCATTTTGTTTTGCCTCTGCCTCCAAGCTTTCCATATCAAATAATTTTTCCAAAATAAATTCCTTTTCAAGTTTTCTTTCCTGTAAAGTTTCTATTGCGTGCTTTGAGAAAATGGCAGAATTCTTACCATACTTTTTCAGAATTTCTTCTATTATCATGCAGAGATTTTCATATGCTAATTTATAAAATGCTCATCTACTTTAATCCCAGCGCTTTCATAATCGCAGGCTTGTCAAAGCCGACAATAATTTTTCCGCCGATATCTATAACAGGCACGCCCATCTGACCGGATTTTTCCATCATTTCCTCTGCTGCTTTCTGGTCTGACTCTACATTGACTTCAGTATATGGAACAGAATTTGCTTTGAAGAATTCTTTCGCGGCTTTGCAGAAAACGCACCAAGTTGTTGTGTAGATTTTCACTGGGGGGAATTTTGTTGGCATAAAATATTTTCTCAGCAGGATTTAAAAGCTTTTTAAAACCAAAGGAAAAAATTACTTATGCGCAATTTCACATTTCTCAAATCCCTGAAGCTTTACAGAGAAGCATTAAAAGTAATGCCTGCAGGAGTTGGCTCTAATGCAAGATTATGGAGAAGCGGGGTTTGCCCACCTGCAATGCCATGCTCTTTGTTTGTGAAAAAAGCGAAAGGTGCGCACATGTGGGATGTTGATGGAAATAAATATATTGATTACAGGCTTGGTTATGGGCCTGTAATTCTCGGGCATGATTATGAGGCAATCCACAAATCTGTTGAGAAAGCTGAAAAATTAGGAGCAGTTTATGCAGCAGGCCATGAGCTGGAAATAAATGTTGCTAAAAAAATAATTTCAATGGTTCCGTGCGCGGAACTTGTTAGATTTTCCTCAACAGGAACAGAAGCCACAATGCACGCGCTCAGGATTGCGCGCGCTGCCAAGAAAAAAGATAAAATAATAAAATTCGAAGGGCATTTTCACGGAACCCATGATTATCTTTTGTGGAGCACTGAGCCGCCTTTTGATTTGCCTTTGCACAATCACAATCAGGTTTTGCACAAGCAATCTTTAGGAATTCCAGATGTAATTAAAAAAACTATTTTGGTTGAGAGGTGGAATAATTTTGAGGCAATTGAAAAAACTGTGCGCGAAAATCACAAGCAGGTTGCTGCAATTATCACAGAGCCAATAATGGGAAATGCTG
This sequence comes from uncultured archaeon, assembly GCA_964601825.1. Taxonomy (GTDB): domain Archaea; phylum Aenigmatarchaeota; class Aenigmatarchaeia; order Aenigmatarchaeales; family JACQIB01; genus DATDSO01. Next base: position 5,029 of record CAZROS010000012.1, read on the forward strand.
CTGCAATCATGCCGCAGAAAAATTATCTGAAACATTTAAGAGAGCTGTGCAACAGGTATGATATTGCTTTGATTTTTGATGAAGTGAAAACCGGCTTTCGCGTTTCAACAGGCGGGGCGCAAAAACTTTTTGGTGTTGTTCCGGATTTAGCCTGCATTGCAAAAGCAATGGGCAATGGATATCCGGTTTCCGCAATTGTTGGAAAAAAAGAATTCATGGAATTAATCGGGCCCGGAAAAGTTTCGCATGGCGGAACATATTCAAGCAATCCGGTTTCGCTTGCTGCTGTTGATGCAACTCTGGATATTTTGAAAACCGGGCGCGTGCATAAGCATATAAAAAAATTTGGCCGCAGGCTGATGCGCGGCATAAATGATATTTACACAGACAACAAAATTCCGCATATAATCAATGGCGTGCCGGGAATGTTTCAGGTCTCATTTACAAAACAGAAAGAAATGCGCGAGTGGAGAGATTTGGCAAAGTGCGAGCTGAAAATGTATCCTGCCCTGCACTTGGAGCTTATGCAGCGCGGGGTTCTGACTGATGCAGATATTGAAGAGCCTTTGTTTTTTTCCTATTCGCATACAAGAGAAGATGTTGAAAAAACAATTTCAGCTTATCAGAATTCCTGCTTGCTCGCATGCAGAAAAATTGGAATGAGATTGCCTAAATAAATTTTCTGAAATTATTTTGAAATCTTCCTTCGCAGCCCATTATTTATTTGCTCAAAAATTTCTATTCCACGGCCGCGTTTATTTAATTCCTTAAAATATTCTTTTTCAAATCCATGAAAAGCAATTTCCGGCGGCGCAACACCCTCAAAAATTAATTTTCCCCCTGCAAGCCACTGGGCTGCAATTGAGGGAGGAACAGCAGTGTCAACTGTTCCTGCAGACTGCTTCCATTTTTTGTGATATTTTGTAATTGCGTCCATGCGCACAAAAAGTTTTTTTCCTTTTTTGTCTTTCCCATACAAATCCACGCGCTGTCCATCAATATCTCGCGGAGAAATTTCCGGAGTCTGCAAAACTTTTTTCAGCTCTTCTATTGCTCTGGCTTCGCCAAACTTTTTGTATTTTTTTACAGCAGCAGAAACAGCAGAATCAAACTCTTTTGGAAAAGCAACTGCAAAGTCCATTCTTTTCGCTGAAAAAACTTTTGGCATTGTGGCAAGCTCTGAGTGGATTGTGAAATGCCCAGAAACTTTTCCTAAAGGCTCTGGAAATTCAAAGGAAATTTTTTTCGCAAGCGGCTGGACAAATTTTATTTTTCCACTCCGAAGAACTGGAGTTGGATAAGAATATTCTCCATACAAAGTTTTCAAAGCATAAGGAACTATCAGGGAAGAGCCCTCTAAATTTTTCCAGCCCGAGCGAATATCCACTCTCTCAATTTTTGAGAATTTGTGGCTTGCAAAGTGCGCCATAATATTTGTTGTCCCCGGAGTTGAGCCCATTCCCAGAATGCAGGAAACTCCGGCTTCTTTTGCTTTTTTATCAAAAAGCAATTGTTTCAGAGTCGTGTGGTAAAGCCCTCCCAAATCAATATAGTGCACGCCAGCGCGAATTGCTGCATCCATTATCAAAAGATTAAATTCATAGTTCACTGCATTCACAAGAACATCTGCTTCTGCGTCGTGAATTTTGGAAACAAGATTTTCATCAGTTGCGTCAATCTCAGCTGTATCTGCTTTTTTCGCACTGGAAATTTTTTCTTTTTTTAATTGCTCAATCAAAGCCTCTGCTTTTTCCAGATTGTTTCCTGCAACAACAACTTCTGCTCCGCTTTCCAAAAGATCACGGACAACAACCTGCCCCATTGCGCCGTATCCGCCGAGAACTAAAATTCTCAATCAAATCACTTTTCTCCGTAAACAACATAATGCCATGGCTTTCTTGCCAATCCAGTTTGGTCAATGTAAATATGCTTCAGCCGCGTGTATTCTTCAAAGCTGTAAAGAGATAAATCTTTTCCAAACCCAGATTGCTTAAATCCGCCATGAGGCATTTCACTAACTAAAATTCCGTGCTCGTTTATCCAGACAGTTCCGAAGTTGAGCGCATTTGCAACTTTCATGCAGTCTGTTATATTTTTTCCCCACACACTTGAAGCAAGGCCGTAAATTGTATTGTTTGCTTTCTCAATCGCATCATTAACATCAGAATATCCATGAACAGTGAGAACCGGGCCGAAAATTTCTTCTTTGCAAATTTTCATGCTCTCGTGAACATTTGTGAAAACTGTTGGCTTGATGAAAGCGCCTTTCTCAAATTCTTTTCCTTTCGGCCGCTCGCCGCCAACAATTATTTTTCCTCCTTGCTCTTTGCCTGATTGAATATATTTTTCAACTCTTTCTCTTTGCTTAAAAGAAACCATGGGCCCCATGTCAGTTTTCGGATGCAGCTGATTTCCTACTCTAAACTTTTTTACTCTTGCAGTCAAATGTTTGATAACTTTTTTCCTAATTTTTTCCGGAGTATAAACGCGCGTGACAGCAGTGCAATCCTGGCCCGTGTTAAAGAAAGCTCCAACAACCGCCCCCTCAATTGCAGCTTTCAAATCTGCATCAGGCAAAATTATCAGCGGGGCCTTACCGCCAAGCTCCAAATGCACGCGCTTTACATTTGAGGAAGCAGCAGCCATAATTTTTTTTCCGGTTTCAGTATCTCCAGTCAGGGAAATCATGTCAATTTTTTTGCTTTCTGCTAAAGCAGTTCCAACAACTTCTCCGGGACCTGTTACAATATTGAAAACCCCTTTCGGAATTCCTGCTTTTTCCGCAAGCTTTGCAATTTCCAAAATTGTCAGGGGAGTGTAGCTCGCGGGCTTTATTATAATTGTGTTTCCTGCTGCAAGAGCGGGCGCGAATTTCCAGACAGCAATATAGAGAGGATAATTCCACGGAACAATTCCAGCAACAACTCCAACAGGCTCTCTTCTGATTATGCTTGTGCCCATTCCAGAATATTCTCCTGCGGACTTTCCTTCAAGCATGCGCGCCGCGCCTGCGAAAAATCTGAGATTATCAATAATGAAAGGGAAATCAGATTCGCGCGAATATTTTATTGTTTTTCCCTGATTTGTAGATTCGAGCCGCGCAAGAAATTCCAAATTTTGCTCAATCAAATCTGCGAGCTTCCACAAAATTTTTGAGCGCTCGCCAGCTGTTTTGCTGCTCCAAACTCCGCGGTCAAAAGCATGGCGCGCAGCATCAACTGCTTTTTTCACATCTTCGGAATTTCCTTTCGGAACTTTTGCAATTACTTCAGAATTTGCGGGATTTATCACATCAAAAACTTCCCTGCTCGAAGAGGAAACCCACTCGCCATTTATGTACATTTTGTATTGGGCAGGAGAAGGCATGGAAAAATTTGAAAACGCGGATTTAAAAAGTCGTGGTAAACTAATCAATTGCAACAGATTTCACATTCACAAACTCCAACATTCCATAGCGCGAGAGCTCTCTGCCAATTCCTGAATTTTTAACTCCGCCAAAAGGCAGGCGCGGGTCTGATTTCACAATCCCATTTACAAAAACAACTCCTGCTTCAATTTCGCGCGCAAGCTTTTCTGCTTTTTTCAAATCCCGCGTCCACAAGCTCGCGCCCAAACCAAACTCAGAATTATTTGCTTCAGCAATTGCAGCTCTTTCATTTGGAACAGAAATTATCGGGCTTACTGGGCCAAAAGTTTCTTCCTTTACAACGCGCATTTTTGAAGTGCAATTTCCGAGAATTGTTGGCTCATAAAAAAATCCTTTTCTTGAGAGACGTTTACCGCCAAGCAAAAGCTTTGCTCCTGCACGGACAGAATCTTGAACTTGCGAATGCAAAAACTCAAGCTGCTTTAAATTTACAAGTGGGCCAACTTCAGTTTTTTCATCCATAGGGTCTCCGATTTTCAAATTTTTTGTGTGCTCCAAAAAAAGTTCAGTGAATTCTTTTGCCCTGCTTTTAACAACAATAAATCTTTTTGCAGCAATGCAACTCTGGCCCGCGTTTATTGTTCTCCCGCTTACTGCATTTTTGCATGCAAAATCCAAATCCGCATCTCTCAAAACAATAAAAGGATCCGAGCCTCCGAGCTCAAGAACAAATTTTTTAATCTGCGGGCCAGCCAGAGCTGCAACTTTTTTTCCAGTAGAAATACTTCCTGTAACAGAAACTGCATTTATCTGAGAATTTACAAGAGCTTCTCCAACTTCAGCTCCGCCGATTACAGTTTGAAAAATTCCATGCGGATAGCCTGCCTCTTGAAAAAGTTTTACTAAAGTCAAAGCAGTTTCCGGGCAAACGCTCGAGTGTTTCAGAACAACTGCATTTCCCGCTGTAATAGCGGGCACTGCAAATCTGAAAACCTGCCAGAAAGGAAAATTCCAAGGCATTATACAGCCTATAACTCCAAGAGGCTCAAAAGCAACAAAAGTTTTTTTGTGCTCTGTTTTTACAATTTCATCAGCTAAAAAATTTTCTGAATTTTCATAATAATAATCACAAAGCCACGCGCATTTTTCTACTTCTGCTTTGCTTTGGGAAATTGGCTTGCCCATTTCTGCTGTTATAATCTCTCCATACTCGCGCGAGCGGTTTTTCAAAAGCTTTGATAAATTTTTCAAAAGCTTTGCGCGCTCAGCAGTAGAAATTTTTTTCCATTCAAGAAAATTTCTGCGCGCGGTTTTTACTGCTGCAGAAACCTGTGCTGCGGAAAAAACTTTGTAGCGGGCAATAGGTTTTTCAGTTGCAGGATTTATTGTTGTGATGAACATAAAAGAATTTGTTTTGGCTAGTTTAAAAGTTTTTGTAAATTGTGTGCTAGAGAAATTTTTTAATCAAATATTTTTGTGATTAAAATAATTTTCTCAAACCGAATGAAGTCATGTTTTAATTTTGACTTTTCAACTTTCTGTAAAAATATTTTTTCCAAATTTTCCAAGAATAACTGCGGGAATATTGATAAGAAATCCGGCAATGAGAATCCCCGGAGGATATTCATATTTTATTGATAGCTTTTTTAGTGGATATTTTTTTTTGGCTTCTTCCCACATCTGTTTTAGATTTTTACCCCTCGCCACAACTTTATCATCAAACAAAATCTGATACTCATGCGTTTTTGGTTCCATGTTTATCTGTAGTTAGTTTGCTTTTGAACCTTAAAAAGCTGATGGCGGCTTCCCATGCCTCGTAATTTCCAAACTGCAGCTGTTGTGCTTTTTGCACCACTGCTCGCACTTGTCTGCCCAGATTTTTTCTTTGTAAACAAAGCCGCAGATTTTGCAGGAAAATGATTTGTCTGGCATATTTATTGTAGAACTACATAATTTATAAATAAGCTCTACAAAAATTTCCCATGAAAAATAAAAAATCCAGCAAGGGAAAAATGAAGGGCTGTGATTGCGGGTGCCGCGGAATGATTAGCAGGGCGTGCTCTTGTGGATGCGGATGCTGCTGAATCCACAATCTTTTTAACATAGTTTCTCTAGTTCTACTTATGCAAACCTATGACATAATTATAATCGGGGCGGGCTGCGCGGGCCTCGCGGCAGGAATGTACGCTGGAAGAATGCAGTTGAAAACTTTGATTTTCGGAGACCCGATTGTTGGCGGGACAATTACAACAACTGATATTGTGGAAAATTATCCGGGATTTATTCGCTTAACTGGTTTAGAGCTTGCGGAAAAATTGCGCGAGCACGCGCTAGATTACAAAAATTTTGTTGAAATAAAAGAGGCGCGGGTTGAAAAAATTTCTGGCGCAGGCCCGTGCTTTAGAGTTTCTGCCGGAGGAATTTCCTACACAGCCAAAACAATAATTTTTGCAACAGGAATGAAAGAGCGCCACCTAAATGTTCCGGGCGAGGCGCAGTACATGACGCGCGGAATTTACACTTGTGCATTATGTGATGGCCCGCTCTGGAAAGGAAAAAATATTGCGGTTGTGGGAGGCTCGGACTCTGCCGCAAAAGAAGCTCTGCTTTTAACGCAGTGGGCGAAAAAAGTTTTCATAATTTACCGCGGGGACAAAATCCACCCAGAGCCAATAAACATGGCGCGCGTTGAACAAAAAATAAAAGAGGGAAAAATGGAAATTATTTACAAAACAAATATTCTGGAATTCAAAGGAGAAAAGTTTTTGAAGTCTGCAATTTTAGACAAAGCCTACAACGGGAAAAAAGAATTTTCAATTGATTCGGTTTTTCTTTCTATTGGAGCAGTTCCAATCAGCGAAATGGCTGCTGCCTTAAAAGTAAAGCTGAATGAAAAAAAAGAAATTATAATAAACCGGCAGAGCGAGACAAATGTTCCGGGAATTTTCGCAGCAGGAGATGTTGTGGACACGCGCTTCAAGCAGGCAATCACAGGAGTTGGCGAGG
>CAZROS010000013.1:0-11264 GCA_964601825.1 uncultured archaeon
GCTGCAATTCTCCTCCGCTTAATTGAGAAAGTTTTCTGTTGAGAATTTTTTCCAACTGCAATTTTTCCGTAATCTCTGAAAATATTTTTCTCTCGTCGTGCTTGCGCAAAACCTTTTCTGCTGTTTCCTCAACTTGCGAAAGCATTTCAATTTTCTGCGGCTTCACAACTGTTTTCACGCCGCCCCTTTCCAGAAGCTGCAAATAAATTTGCAGCTCGGTCCCGCGGAAAATTTTTATTAATTCCCGCGCGGACGCGCCAGAGCTTTCATAATCCCCCAAGTTTGATTTTATTTCTCCGGACAAAATTTTCAGGGCAGTTGTTTTTCCGGTTCCGTTGGGCCCGAGCATTCCAACAACTTCTCCTTTTATTGGAAACGGCAGGCGGAAAAGCTCAAAAAGATTTTCTCCAAACCTGTGGACTGGCTTTTCTTTTAATTGCTCGGGCGTGTGGACAATTTCAATTGCGCCGAACGGGCAGGCCTTTATGCAGAGCCCGCAGTCTATGCAAAGCTCCTCGGAGATTGCAGCTTTTTTCCCGTCTGTTCTTTCGGAAATCCAAATGCAATCCTCGCCCGCGCGGTTTATCGGGCAAACATTCATGCACTCGTGCTGGCACTTGTCTGGGCGGCAGAGGCTTCGGTCAACGACGGCTATGCGCATTTTATCACTGAGAGAATTATTTTTTTGGATTATAAGAACCTTTCACAGAATAAGGAAAATCATTGATAAAATCTGTGGGCGGAGCGTCCCCTTCACATGAAAAACCTTTTCTCATAAAATTCAAATATTTTCAAAAGATAAATAGGCTTATTCCACAACCATCTCAGCGCTCTCAGCCACCGATATCTTTATAAATAACCTCTTATATATACTTATACAGGTGATATTTTGAGCCAACAGGCATTAATGCACAGCCCAAATTTGGAAACTGTGATTATGGTGGAGAAGGCCGCAAAGAAGCACAGCGGCGAGTGCGGAAAATACCAGCTATGGAAAGCCCTTCCGAGGAGTGTTATGTACCAAACTTTTCAAACAATTTTGGATTATCTTCAGGAATCAAACAAAATTGTTTTAGACAAAGAAGATAAAGTGGTTTGGATTTGGGATCCTGAAGGAGTCAGCAAGCTTCTCCGCAAAGGTCTCGTGATCAAATGAAAAGAGAAGTTCTTGTTGCTTTCGCAGATGAGAAAGTAAAAAGAATTTTTGAGGAGCTGAGGCACGGGGTTTTTGAAGATAAAAATTTGTTTGAATTTCTGAACAGGGCAATCAATGATTTGAAAAATAATCCGACTTGTGGAATCAGAGTTCCCAGCAAATTAATTCCAAAAATTTATATTCAAAAATATGGCGCAAACAACTTGTGGAAATATAATTTACCCAACGCATGGAGACTTCTCTACACAATCAAAGGAGACGAAGTTAGAATTGTTAGCATAATTCTTGAGTGGATGGACCACAAAAATTATGAAAGAAGATTTGGTTACGGATAATTTTTCTATCCTTCCACAACCATCTCAGCCTTCTTCCCGAAAACAGCAGAAATTATCTGCGAAAAACTTTCAGTAGAAATGTTTGGCCTGTTGCGCGAAACCCGCACGCGGATTTTTTCGCCTGCCTGAGAATAGATTGTGTTTATTCCGGAAACAACAGCAGGTTGGACTAAATTGGAAACAAAATTTTTCAAATCCCCCTCTTCCAAAATTTTTATATTCTTCCCGAATTTTCTGGCTAGCTCTTTTACAACACTCCCCTGCCTTCCAACAAGCTTAGGCGCGTCCCCGCGGCCTGCAATAAAAATCAAATGGTCTGCATCTATAACTTTCAAAAGTTTTGCGTCTGCCAATTGCGTATGCTTTTCCTCCATAGAATGCAAAAAGCGCGAGGCATCAACTTCTGTCTGGGAAATTTTTCCTTCTGTTAATTTTCCAGAGCATCCGCCGCATAAAATATCTGAATTCAGGCAGACATTGCAAAGTGGAGCGAGCATATTTACCGAAAATAGTTGGAATCTAATTTTTATAAAGGCATATTTTGCCTGCAGAAGTTTAGGAAATAATATGCTAAGGTTTATAAAGATTTTTGACCTGATTTTCATGAAGGGTTTGATATGGAAGAATTAAGAGATGAAATTTACACTTGGTCTTTGGGTTTAATGAGAGGAGGAAAAGAAATGGAGGGAATTTTCCTACTGCTTGCTACTTGGAATTTTGCTTACTTCAGATATCATATGAAAAAATTTCAGCTAGAAGAATTTAAAGCTGCAGTAAAAGAATGTGATTTCGATTATTTTAAAGATAAGGATTTTGTTAATGCTAACTTTGATGATGAAGAAGTTAAAGCAAGAATTATTGAAATATACAAGAAACTTTCCAGTTTCGAAGGTATAAAATTTGTTGGGGCATCCAAGATTATGCACCTAAAGAATCCAAAATTTTTTATGATGTGGGATCGTAAAATAATAAAAAATTACCAAGCTAAAAATCCAGAAATTAAAACTACGCCAGAAGGTTATTTCAACTTTATGAAACTTATGCAAGACCATTACAAAAAAGGTTTGTTAAAAGGATTAACGGAGGGCGTCTCCGTTCCAAGAGCAATTGACTTGTATAACATGGAAAATTGTTGAATTCATCACTTCTTTATTTTTGACTTTCTCTTCGTTGCTTCTTTCTTCTCTTCTTTTTTAATTTCTTCCCTCATTTCTTTATTATTTTGCTTGGAAATAATGTCGCCAATTGCTATCCAATGCTTCTGAACATCTTTGTTTTTTCCCAGCACATTGTTCAGCACATTAGACACATCGCCCCAGAAATATCTGAATCTTTCGCCGGGGCGCGGCAGGCCTTTTATCTCAAGAATCTCATTTTCAGCAGGCTCTCCTTCCTTGTTCATCAGAATAACATGAATATGATTCTTTTCCTCAAATTTTTTTTCATCTCCCCTATACCAGTTGCAGCACAGTCTGCATGAAGGTTCAAATCTCAATCTCATATTTATCACCCACGATTAAATTATTTTCCTTCCGATAAATTTTTTATACTTCCCTCTCGCAGCAGCCTTTGCCTTGCCTGCTAATCTATCAAACTTTTTTTCCATCTTTCTCAAAGCTTTGCTTTTTCGCTTGGCTTCTTTTGAATTTGAAAGAATAAAAGTAGCCGTATCCGTTTTTCTATCATACTTAACGAGCTTGTATTTTGTGGGATCATATCCGAAATGATGAAAAACAAAATTTATTTTCGCAAGATTTTTCGGGCGCCAGACGCAGAATTCTTTTTCCATGGCGAGTGCTGGCCTGTTGGGTTTTTTATATACTTGTATTTGTTCAAGGATATTTTTGAGTCGCGATTTCATTTTAATATCCGACAGAGAAATTTCATTGTGCTTTTGCGGGAGGGTTTTTTATGGAATGCCTCTTCTGCAAAAAAGAAATGGAGCCAGCAGGCTTTGAGCAGTTTGCCTGCCTGAACCACAAGAGAAACCAAAGGGTTCAGGCTGTGAAAGTTCAGAACGAGTTTGTTTTTCTCAGAACTATTGAAGAGGCTTATCTGATCAGGAATGGCGCAAGAATTAAATATCCGCTCTCCAAGCTTGCTCTTTTGGATGTCCCGACAAAACAAGTTTCAAAATCCATGAAGAAATTTTTGGATGCTATTAGGCCATTGAAGAGGCATGCGGTTGTGGCGGTGTTTTAGAGCCCAGCTCCGCTCAACTGAAATGTTTGCTGATAGCATTTGAAAAAACATTTCTCATGGTAGCGGTCTCCAAATTTATCTTTTACTCCGCCTCTCAAACCTTTCCTGCATTTGTAGCATTTCATTTTTTATTCACCAAAAATACTTATAGATTGATATTACTCTGCGCGGATTATAAGGGTTGTGAATTGCAGATCTGAAAGAAGTATTCCTATAAGAATAACTTGCCACAGAATTTATTCTTTTGATTTTTCATATTTGGGTTAGCAGCCGAGCCACCCAGATTCCCAGCCGCTAAATCCCACCAACCTTTTCATGCCACGCGCAGAATCCGCATTCTTTATTTGGCTTTGGAGATTTTTCCATTTTCAGAATTTCTATAGCTGTTTCAAATATTTTTTCTCCCCGCTTCGGATCTGTCGGCATTTTGATAAGTTTGGTTTCAAAAATTACATCCCCTGTTTCCGCAACTTTGTCTGGATAGTAAAATAAAACATAGGTGTAATCTTCTGTTTCGTGGCCGTTTTTTCTAAGAAGGAAATTATACAAATCCATTTGCGTCTGATAGTGCTTATGCGTGTCCTCCTTCAATGGAAAACCCCTTGTCTTGTAATCCAAAACTATAAACTTTTTTCCTTTGACTAAAAGATTATCAATTGCGCCTCTAAGCAGCACTCCGGATTTTTTATCTAAATATTGCAGGCCTTTGAAATTATTTCTCCAGATGCTCAGCTTTTCCTTGTCGCTGAAAAGTTTGCAGCCATCGATGCCGTCTTTGCCGATTAATTCCGGCGGGAACTCTCCCTTTTCCATGAACCTGTCGAAATGCTCTTTTAGAATTTTGTCCATGCCAGAAGGCAGGGAAGGAAATATTCCTTCAGGCCTTTTCACATTTTTCACTAGAGAAAGCCAGAAGCATCTTGGGCAGTCCAGCATAAGGTTTATTGATGACGGAGAAAGTTTGTCGGGCATGGAAGTTTTTGGGCTGCGCTGTTAAAAAGCTTTTCCAAGCAGAAAAATAAAAACCCAGCCTTGCCCCCTCTCAATTTATTTAATTTGTTTTGAAAGAGCGGCAATGTTGGAGAGCTATGATAATTATTAATTCTTTGCAATTTAAAAAATGCATCATAACCTTTTTATTCGGCCCGCGCAAATGCTGTTGCGATTGAGATGCATATTTTTATAGATGAATCCGGGGATTTGGGGAATAAGAATTTGGATAGGCCAAACAGGAGCAAATATTTCGTGCTTGCAGGTCTCTGCTGTGATAATCCGAAGAAAATCGCAAAGTGCGTGGTGAAAACTAGAGACACTCTGAAAGGAAAAGATATTCCCGAACTAAAATTTGCGAAATCTACACCGGAAACGCGCAGGCGCATGATAGAAAACCTTGCAGAAGTTGAGTTGGATATTTGCGCAATAGTTGTTGACAAGACGACGGTTTTTCCAACTCTCATGGACAAAAAGGAGATTTACTTTAATTGGGTTTCTGGATATCTAATAAGAAAATTAATTTCAAAATTTCCTGATGGCGAGGATATTTCTGTTGTCATTGATAGAAGATCTTTCGGAAAGAACCGAGAAGAGTTTGACAACTATATAGATTACAAGATAAAAACAATTTTTGGCGATAGATGGATATTGAATATCTCACATAAAAAATCTGAGGACGAGTTGTGCCTTCAGGCCATAGATTTTATTGCCGGAGCAATTCACGCAAAATATCGTTATAATGATTCGTTTCTCTTTGAAAAAATAAAGCACAAGCTAACAATAGAGGAAATCCATAGAAAAATAGAAAATAGTGAAGCCCCCTAATCGTCCTAGCCTCTAAGAGGCCTCATCCTTTCGGAAGGACTTACTCACAATAATTAATGTGCTTCCCCCTTTAAAAATACATATGTTGCGCTGTTATTTGTAGTTGTTGTTCTGTTGTGGTTGTGTTGTTGTTAAGTCGCAGTGTTTCGTGGTATTTTGCGCGATTGTTGTGGCTGTTGCATTGCCTAACACTATAACAACTAAATACTCTAATTTCAAATCTTAGTAGGAAGCCCCAGCTCTTTCGCTTTCCAAACCGCGGAGAACCTACGGTTCTCCCCAGTTTTAGGTTAATCCTGACCCTCTCCCTTGAAGAGCATCAAATTTTTAATGGAAGTCCTAACTCTTTTGCCTTGCGAGCCGCGTCTGCCATTGAAACAGACTTTCCTTCTTTGAAGAATTTTTCTATTTCTGATTTGGATTTGTGGCAGGAGGGGCACTCGGAAGAGATAACGGAATATTTTTCGTCTTTGAAATACTTCATGAGCTTTTTGTTAGATCCTACTCTGGAATATTTCATAACTAATGCTTTTGGCGCATAGTTTGCAATTAAATCGCCCAAATTACAAAAAGGGCATTTAATATTTTTTGGTTCAGGCATAGTGGTATTTATACCCACATCTTAAAAACATCATATGACAGATAAACTAGAAAAGTTAATTGGCGACTTGAGATCTATTCAAGATGAATTTTTTGAAAAGTTCGGCGTTCCTGACATATTTTCTAGCAGTAAATTCTTTGAAGTTATTATAGCTGACCAAACGAATCATAGTGTGATAGCAGGCTTTTCTGGATTCCGAGATGCGAAAGACGAGAAAGGCAATGAATATGAATACAAGCATTACAAGGAATCTAGTTCCAATCATACTTGGACATTTAATGACTTTTCCGATTCTACAATCGAAAATCTGAATTCTATAAAGGCTGTCGTGTTTGCCCATATAGATGATTCTAGAGAAATACCAATCTTAGATTGGTATTATGAAATTCCTGGCAAAAGTATCTCTGGATTTCTTAGAAAGAAAACAATTAAAATAAAGAATACGCGAAAAATGATAAACATAAGCCCAAGTCAATTGGAAACAGAATTACGCACTAAAAGAACATTCGTAAAACAACAAAAAGGTGGCAAATACTCAGACTTCATAAATAGAATTTTTGCAACAGTAAAGAGCATAGAGGCAGTTGTTGGCACCAAAGATATTTTAACAAGCAATAAAATTTGGGAAGTTCTGGTTGCAGATAAATTAAATCATAGGGCGCTTACAGAACAAACTAAGTTCGACGCCGTAGACAAAAATGGAAATTACTACGAATATAAAGTATCAAAAGGTACATCTTGGAATTTTGAAGATATTTCTGAAAACGTTCTCAAAAAGTTAGAATCTGTTAGAAAAATAGTTCTAGCAACTGTTGATAAGAGGCGGATTAGCGTTGTTAATATTTTTGTGGCCGATCCACTGCCTGTTGTAAAACTTCTAAAAGAAAAGTTGGAAACAAAAAGAAGAAAGTATAAGAGTAAGGGTGGGTTGAGGCGACTTCAGGTATCTATAAGTTTTGGTGATCTAAAAAGAATTGGAGCCTCTAAGGTATTATAAAAATTTATCTAGTCTATTGTCTGTTGTACTAATCCTATTTCGTGCTATTTTACAAAATTCCTTCGAAATTTCGAACCCAATAAAATGCCTTCCTAATTGCTTGCATGCTACTCCGGTCGTTCCGCTTCCTATGAATGGATCTAATACTATATCACCTTTTTTTGTTGTTAATTCTATTAATGTTTTTATTAGGCCTACAGGTTTTTGTGTGGGGTGAACTCTCTCTTTTCCCTTAGGTGCTTGAAATTTTAAAGTGTTGTGAAAATAATTACTTCCCCAATAAGCTCCATTTTTTTTACCAACTACTATGGCCTCCCACGCATTCAAAAATCTACTTTTAGCATTTAGAGGTAGAGGATCTGGTTTTATCCATGCTAAAGAATCTACAGCGACAAAACCATTCTTTTCTAAGATATCCCAATATATTCCTATATCCTTTTTGGCACAGAATGTTATAATCCAGCCTTTTGTTTTCTCGATGGCAATTTCGAACCACTCTTCATTAAACTTATCCCACTTGCCAAAATTAAAATTTAACTTTGCTGTAGTACCCAATCTTTTATTTTTACAATTGAGCTCTCTACTAATACCATATGGAGGGTCTGTTATAATCAAGTCCACAGATTTATCGTGGATCTTTTTGAATCCTTCCAAACAGTCTATACATTGTATTGTGTCTAACCACGAATCTATCATACAAATCATGTCATTTTGAATGTTTCAAGATTTCTATTTTTGGAGTGCTCTTTAAGTCTCTTTGTTGCCAGATTAAAATAGTCCATATTGTTTTCTATACACAGGCTCTCTCTATTACTTAACATGCAGACTAATGGTAATGTGCCGCTTCCCATGAAAGGATCTAAAATACGATCTCCGCGGTTTGTTAATCCAAGAACAAGTCTTTCGATTACTTTCATCGGTTTCTGTGAGGGATGTTTACCCTGTATTTTCTCTTTTGGAGGTGTCATAGGTACGTCCCAAACGTTTCTCATTTGTTTTCCGTAGTTTATATTTTTTAGATCGTTGTAATTGAATGTCCAATTTTTAGCATCTTTTGGTTCATTATTTATAGCCCATATCATGTATTCTGTGCTTTCGCAGAGCATCCGGCGTGTTATGTTAGGGAAGGCGTTTCTCTTATACCAGACTATAGAATTAATAATCTTTTTATTTAGTTTCTCTAAAAGGTATCCTATCTTATAGATGTTATGATACGTTCCAAAAATTATTATATTTCCATTTTTCTTTACTAAGCTAAAAATTAATTTTAACCATTCGTTTGTAAATCTTTCATAATCGGCATTACTAAATTTATCCCAGCCTTCGTTAATTTTGTTGAATTTTTTCTCTCCTGTCCAAAGTTTATTAGATTTTAGCCACCCTATTTCCTTTTTATGATCATACCCAGAAATGTTGTATGGTGGGTCTGTTATGCAGGCGTCAAATTCTTCATTTAAATTTGATAAAATATTTAAAGCATCTCCAAAAATAAGAGTTTGTTTGTTAATAGTGATGCTATTATCTAGACTATTGTTTATCATCTTTAACACCTTTAATTTTTTTAAGCCTCTCGTAAACTGCGCTGTTAACGAAAGCCGCCATAGTAGGATGTTTGTACCTATTTCCATTTTTCTCTAACCAGTCTTGAACTTCCTTCAGAAGCTTATCATCAATTTTTACAACACCCATTCTATAACCACAACCTAAAATTATTATAAGTTACTAAAGATAACTCAACATTTAAATGCTTTTGTATACTAAACTATATGCTTTATTTGCCGTCACTTTTTCCGTTTGATCTTTTGTACTGGTAGTTTTATAGTACTTTTATTTTGCACCAGCTGAATATCTAATCCTGAAGTTAGTATAATCAATGTTCCAATTAGAATTATTATATCATTTTTGTTAAAAAGAAAATAGCTCATCGAAATTATAATCCATCCAGATAAGAATTTCGCCCATGCCAATTTATCTTTATTATTCATTCAATCACTCAATAATTTATAAATGCCTAAAATAACAAAGATCCAACCAAGAGTATATCCTCTAGATAGAAATATGGCCCCCGCTACAAAAAAAGCTAGAGTTATAAGATTTGTTACTTTTCTTCGCATAATATTCAAACAAGTTTGTTATTTATAACTTTACTTAAACAGCCGCCTTTCCCCCCTCAACCCTCCACAAATTCTTTCCAACGCGCGAAAACTTTATTTCTTTCAGCTTGAGCCCAATGAGAATCGCAATAACAGCCTCTATCTGCGAATCATAAACTTTCATGCTGAAAACTTTTTTACTCATTCTTTTTTTCGCGTCATTCACTGCCGCTCTCAAGCTTGTCCAGCCAGGCTGGCACAAATGCGCGCACAGGGGCGAGCAGTAGCTTCCGCGCATTGCATACGCGCCCACGCGAATTGGATTTTTCACTTTTTCCAGAGATTTTCCGCAGTTGTCGCAAGAATCATCATTCATATCAAAGTGTTAGCATGGGCGGCTTAAATTATTTTAGAATTAGAACTATGAATTATAGAGTTGAAAGAGATATTCTTATGGGAATATCCTATTTCCCAATAAACCAACTCGGCATCCGACAACCAGAAATCTCCATTTCTTAATGAACCACGAAGGAACTACAAGGAAACCAACACTCGCCAGCAAAAGCAATCCAATCCTGCGCTGACATTAATGGAAAATCTTCTGCCCTTAATTATTGCAAATCTTTATAAAGTCTAAATACAGACTATATAGTCTGTGATTAGACTATGATAACCCAAAATGAAACTGCGGTTTTGCTGTGCTTCTTTCCGAAGCTCGAAAGCCTCTCGGCAAAAGAAATAGAAAGTAAAACAGGCTTTTCGCATGACAAGACTTTCAGAACGCTTCAAAATCTTGTTAAGAAAAAATTTCTATCAAAGAAGCAGATAGGCGGAACGAACATATTTGATTTTGAAAAAACCAACCGCGATCTTACATATCTTGTTTTCGTTCAATATATGACAAACAGGCGCATGGCTTTCAAAGCAAAGCACAGCCTGCTTTACAGAAGGCTCTATGAATTTTTGAATGAAGTTAATCCGGAAGGGCCAGCTGTTGTTTTTGGCTCATATGCGAAAGGAACACAGACTGAAAAAAGCGATGTGGATATTTTGATTGCAACAAAAAACAAGAATGCGCGGAGAATCGCGCAAACTTATAAAACAAAGTATAGAATAAATATACAGCCTGTCGCTGTCAGCCCATCAGATTTCAAAAACATAAAGAGAGACAACCTAACATTTTGGAACGACTTGATAGAATTTGGAATCGTGCTGGACGGGCTGGATTGGTTTTTCAAAGAGGTGTATGCTGATGATTGAAATATTTTTGCGGAAAGGCAAGCTGATAAAAGATTACACAATAAAAAATCTTTCCAAAGCCTACTTGGAAAAAGCAAAATCAAACATTGTTACTATGGAGCTTCTTGGGAATGCTGAAAAACATAAGGAAGTGTTGGCTTTGCCTGCAAACTACAATGGCGATGATTGGGTTGTTGTGGCTGCTTATTATGCAATGTATATGGCCGCGCTTAGCCTGCTCGCAAAGCTTGGATACAAAAGCAAAACTCACACTGCAACTGCTGCCGCGCTTGAAGAATTTTTTGTAAAGAAGAAGCTGCTTGAAAAAATACACATTCAGAATTTTGAGCGGGTGAACATGAAAAGAGAGGAGATAATGGCGCTCAAGGAAGTTCGCGACAGGCGGGAGATCGCTCAATATTCTGTTACAAAAAGAACAACAAGAGAAATTGCCGGAAGAACAAAAGAGGATGCGCATAAATTTGTTGACAGAGTTGAGGAGATTTTCGAGCTTTTGTGAAATATTATTTTGGATTAAGGGATGCATCTATTTATTTTTCTCCACACCAATAAACCACCCCGGCATCCGAAAAAATACTAAAGATTTTTTCGACTCGCAAAATCTTTCAGTTTTTGCCGACAACCAAAAATCCCTATTTCTTAATGAACCACGAGGGAACCACAAGAAAACCAACACTTGAAAGCAAAATTATTTTTCCCCAATCCAACAAGCTCAGCGCAACAGTGTCAAAAATCTGCTGGCCAAATGGAGTGTAAATCACAAGCATCTGCAAAATTATTGAAGCGGCAACAGCAATCAAAA
>CAZROS010000014.1:0-11210 GCA_964601825.1 uncultured archaeon
AATTCTGCGGCCGAATATTTTCAACTGCAGGAATTGTTATTGTGTGCTCGCCTCCAAGAATAATTGGAAACCCTCTCTGTATTGTTAATTTGGAAGCAACTTTTACTTTCAGCTCATCAACAGTTTCTCCGGAAATATTTCCTAAATCTTTTATGAATGCTTGCTCGCTTAAGTCCACGCCAGAAATAAAAGTCTCAAGCTTAGGAAAAGCTTGCCGCAAATAATCCGGACCTGCTTCTGAGCCTTTTCTGAAAGTTTGTGTTTTGCCAAAAGCTATTCCGAGGAGAGTGAAGTCCATGAGAGAAATTTTTGCGTGGTGTTTAAATAATTCAAAAACACACACAAATTATGTTAAAAGAAAAGTCTGCTGTTAAAGCAATTATTGTTAGAGAAATCAGCGGCGAGCCGCATTTCTTTTATCAGGAAAAGAAAGATCCGCGCAAATTTAGAACAGATTATCCAATAACAGCAGACTTGCCGGGAGGCGGTGTTGAGAATGGAGAAACTTACGAACAGGCTGCTGTGCGCGAAGTTAGAGAAGAAACAGGCTTGATTGTAGAATGCAGCAGAAAAGTTTCTGAGTGGCGGCACGAAAGGCCGGAGAAAAATGATGTTCTCGTTGGAGAAACTTATTTATGCAGATATATTTCTGGAGAGCCTGTGCTGAGCGAAGAACTTTCCAGAGGTTATTGGAGAAAAACTTCTGAGAAACAGAATTTGCCCGAGTGGATTTTGGAGGATTTAGCGGCTGCTGGATTTTAAATATTGTGTTCAATCTTTACTCCAGCTCTTCTGGCTTTCTATTTCTATCAACAACAACTTTGCCATTCTCGCCTCTGGCATAATCATCCATAACCATTTCTCCAATGCCGTCAACAATCATTTCACCTTCTAGCAAAAATTCAATTCCATTCTCTGCGGCATATTTTTTCAAACTCTCATCAACAGATTTTTCATCTAAAGGAACTGTGGAGTGGATTTGGCTCCATCTGGAAATTACTTTCTTATCTCCATGAATTCCTTTTGCAATGGATAAAATCCCTACAATTTTTCCGCTGCCCGCCTCTTTGATAAGCGGGAATAATGTGTTTGGATTTTCGAGCAGGATTTTAGTATATTCAAAATTTGTGGCTCCGGGAGACAGGCAAGAGCTTATGTCCTGAAGCGCAGCCAGTTGAGATTCCATATCAGATGCGTCTATTGAAAGCAAATATTCCCCACCAGCGCCATCAGTTGAAGATAAAATTCTATTTAGATTAGGTTTTGCCTCACCCAAAACTTTTTTATCAAGCCCGCGCTTTTTGCTCGCTGCAGATATAAGCCTTCTGGCAGAGCTCCTAAGTGATTGCAAATCTTCGCTTCTGTCAAAAGAAATTTCTTCCCCAATCATTTTTGCATACAATTTAATTTCTTCTTCCATTGATTTCAGATCAACCGGAGCAGACTTTACCGGATAAGTTCTTGAAAGCCAGGGTTTTGAAATTTTCTCTCCTTTGAGAACTTTTATAGCTGGTTCGTATCCAGATTTAACCCAAGGAAAAAATCTCATTCCCTTTTCTTCATCTGTTATTCCCAATGATTTTATTTTTCCTTTCACGGCAGACTCAGCTGCTGCAAGGGATTTATAGAGATCTTCAGATGCATCTAAGGTTAAATCAGAGTCTTGGAAAGCGTCCATATAGTCTAAAAGTTTTATTAGAGCTTTCCAAGACTTGTCTGTTGTGTCTGGCATTTTTACTCTGCCAACAACTGTCGGTATCATACTTGAGCCATATACACTGGAAAGTGTGCGGCCTACAGTTTCAATTTCTTTTATGCTTTTTGATCTACTGAAATAATTCAGCATGCCCCCGAATTTATCTCCTAAAAAGTCAAAAGAGTATAGATATCCGACTAAAACTTCAGCTGTCTCTGGGTTTTTTTCTTTGATTTTTTGCAGTGCTATGTAAATGTTTTCTATATCACTTTTTCCGCACCACGCCGGTAAGTGGCGCAGAGTTTCAAAAAATTTATCTGCATTGCGTAGCCCTGCAGAAGTCTTGAGAGCAACACTTGCGGAATCAACACCAACTACTCCAGGAAGTTGGCAGAGGTTTTCTATGACGCGTTCCGCTGTTTTAACATCTAATTTTTGTAATGCTTCAATTGTTTCTTTGGATGACATGAAAGCTGCGGACGCTTTAACTGCTTCGGGGTCCACTATAAAATCCCCATCTTCCTTTTTTAACTGGGCTTCTTCTTCAACAGACTTGGCTGGCCTGTCCAAAGCTTCCAAAAGTCCTCTTGCCACCCCAACTGCTGCTGGCCCTTTGTAAGATTTTATTGCAGAAATTACTTCAGGATTTTTATAGAATTCATAACCCTCATTTCCATCGAGTATTTCATCAGCTCGAACATACACATCATTGAATGAATCTCCTTTGAAACGTTTAAATAATTCTCCGGCCACAAGCGGGTCATCATATCCAAGAGCTTCGATAGATTTTTTTATTAATTGGAATTTGCATTCCTGATTTTTTTTGATCGCTTTTATTCTAATATTTCGGGCAGCATCAATGGCATGTCTGACATCCGAGCAGTTTTTAATTTCTGTTGCTGCGGCAGCAAATTCTTCTTCAGTTAGATGCCTGGAAGCTAAACCCAAATTTGTAATTATGTGCTGTGTTTGGTCAGGATATTTTTTTGCTGTTTCTAACGCATCTCTAACATCTCCTTTGTTTTTGACAGAGCGCACAATATCGCTGACACTTCCCAGAAAGCTTGGATCTACTAATAATCCCTGATTATAATCCGATGGAATTTTTAAGATCTCATAGGCTATTTCAGAAATACCGCTATCCCCACAGGTATCGATATCGCCCAGAGTTTTTATAAGTGCATCAACTTGGCCGCCAAACTTCTCTGAATATCTTAAAACTAAATCTCCGGAATTCATGAAATCACTCGTAAAGCTATGTAATACTTTATCATCTATAGGTTATAAAGATTACTTATGTCAACGTTTTTCCAAAATCATTATAAATAGAGACTGCGGAATATATTTGATTTTATGGCAATTTTCGGGCTGTTCGGGAAAAAATCTGCAGAAAAGAGGAAAAAGCCAGCCCCAAAGCCAAAAAAAGCCAAAGTTAAGCCTGCTGTGAAAAAGGCAAAGCCCAAACAAAAGCCAATAATTAAAAAACCCTCTAAACCTGCTCCAAAGCCTATGAAAAGGGCTTCTGCAAAACCTGCGCCTAAACAGCAAAAACCAGCTTCGAAACCAACTTCTATTCCATTGCCTATCATAAATAAAATTCCAGACCAGCAGGCCTTTGAGCTTGTGAAAAAATCCAGCCTTCCTCTCGCGCCATTTGTTTTTGTAAAATCCGAAAAAGAACTTCCGCAAGTTTTGAAAAAAATCGGCTTCCCTTGTGTTATGAAAATCACTGGAAAAACAATTGCGCACAAAACAGAATTGGGCGGAGTGAAAACAAATTTGCAGAATGAGCTGACAGCAATCACAGCGTTCAAAGAGCTTGTGAAAATAAAAGGCTGTGAAAAAGTTTTAGTGCAAAAACATTTGTCTGGAGTTGAATTAATTATTGGCGGAAAATCCGACCCGAGCTTTGGGTATATTGTTTCAATCGGGCTCGGTGGAACTTACGCGGAAATTTTGAAAGATGTAACTTTCCGCGTGGCTCCAATCACAATTGTGGACGCAGAATCAATGGCAAAAGAATTAAAAGGCTTTGAATTTTTGAATGGAGCGCGCGGGCAAAAGCCTGTAAATTTTGCTGCGCTCTATGATTTGCTTGCGAAAATTTCCCGCTTTGTTGTTTCAAATAAATTCAAAGAATTGGATTTGAATCCGGTTTTTTGTTCTGATCAAGGTTGTTGGATTGCTGGCGTTAGAGTTGTAAAATGATTTTTTAAGCTTTCCTTCCCAACAATTTCTCATGCGCCCCATCTCCCAAACAAAAGGCTGCTCGCTTGCAATCGGAGAGCTCCCGCAAGGCTGCCGCCAATGCATTGAAGGGAGAAAATTGGTTTTGTTTGTTTCGGGAATTTGCGATCAAGATTGTTTCTATTGCACGATTTCGCATGGCCGCTGGCAGATAGATAAAGGATTTGCAAATGAAAGGCCGATAAATTCTGATGCAGATATTTTGGAGGAGGCAAAAACTTCCGGAGCAATGGGCGCTGGAATTACTGGCGGAGATCCAACTCAACGCTTGGAAAGAGTTGTGCATTACATAAAATTGCTGAAAGAAAATTTCGGCGAAAAATTCCACACGCATATGTACACGCATGGAATTGGATTTACAAAAGAAAAATTGAAAATAGTTTATGATGCTGGCTTGGATGAGATTCGATTTCACTTGAATAAAAATGCTGTGCTGGATGCGATTGCCATTAGAAAAGAAAACGAACGCAAGTGGAATATTGGGATGGAAGTTCCGTGCATTCCAGGAATGCAAAAATATTTGTGCGGGCTTGTGGATTTTCTTGAAACCGCTGGCGCGGATTTTATCAATCTGAATGAGATGGAATTTTCCGAGAGAAATGATAAGCGCATGATGGAGCAGCACAACTTAAAGCAGGCTGAAGGGCAGATGACTGCTGTTGAAGGGAGCTATGAAACTGGGCAGAAAGTTTTGGAATATGCGCGCGCCCACGCGAAAAGAATTACAGTTCATTTCTGCACAGCAGGATTGAAAATGAATACCCAATTAAAAAACCGCCTGATAAATCGCGCGGAAAATATCCGAAAGCCCTTTGAGGAAATCACAGAAGATGGATTTCTGAGCAAGGGAATTATTTTCGGGCAGCCGCTGGGAAAAATTGTTTTGCAATTAAATAAATTAAAAATTTCTGAAAAAGAATTTTCCATTGAGAAAAAGAAAAACAGAATTGAAATTTCCACAGCTCTGGCGAAAAAACTTTCCAAAAAGCTAAAATTAAAAATCGCGCTCGTGAGAGAATATCCTTCTGCCGAGCCTTGGGATTTTGAAGTTGAGCCATTGAATTATATGCCTGCAGTAGAGAAAGCAATTTAAGCTTTACTTTCAAAAACAAATTCATGGTCCTCGTAGCAATCATGGGCGCGGTTGATATAATCGCAGCAATTCTCTTGGCTTTGTATGCTGGCCACTTAGGGCAGTGGGTTTGGATTATAATTGCAGTTCTTGTCTACAAAGGGTTCATGAGCTTTCTTGGGCTTCTTATGGGATAGGAATTTTTGGCTGAAAAATTTTTTCTGTTTTTATCAGCGGGAAAAATTCTTCACAGCTTTCACCCACGTCAACAAGCTCATCTGACTGCAAATTCATTCTGAAATTTCCCAGAACAATATTCGCGCCTGTGGAAAGATTTTCTTGAAAAGCAAATTGGCGTCTGGCGAGCATGAAATATTTATGCGCGAAAACTTTTTATATCTATCATTTCGCAGAAATTTTATTTTTGGTTGGTGAAACGCGCACAGTTCACTGAGGCGTGAAATAGGATTGTAGAAAATCCGTATGGCAAACAAATTTTGGCGCGGCTGTTTATCTGGTTTGAAAAGTTGCTGCGACTTCCATAAGCGCACTTATTTATATCTTTCTTTGCAATTTATTCCATGAGAATAAGGATTGGAGAGGCTGAAGAAATATTCGGAAAATATTTTTCTTTAAGGCAAGACGGATATGACCACAGGAGTGCTGCAAAAGAAGTTGGCGCCCGCGGCAGAAGAATATTTTATCTCGGAGAAGTCTACTCTTCTGGGCTTGGTTCTGTCATAGCTTATGAAAGGGCTCAGAGAGAAAAAAGAAAGGATATGCCCCAATCTGCGGTTTTTGGAGCACTAGTTAAGGGAGGATTGGAGAGACAGAAAAAATCAGCTCGTTGGCTTGCGAGAAATCTTAGAGTTTCTCAAAGGCAAGTCTCGGCTTATACCAGCTTGCACAAGTTTCCTAGTGGAAGAACAAGAAAAAATATATATCCGCTTTTAGACATTGATGAAACGCGCGCAGAAGAGCTTTTAGAAGCTGCAATTTCCGGAAGGCTGGAAGCTGCTGATATTTCCGATTCTGTGAATTCTGTGCTTGGCGGAAAATCTGCGTCAGATTATTTCAAGCCTGAACCAGTAGGTGAAAAAGCAAAGCCGGAAAAAATGGAGAGAGCTGAGCAACCGGAAAAAGAGAAGATAACTGAGCAGCCAAGAAAAGAGAGTGGAGTTGATGTTGTGCCCATGTATCAAAGCACAGCGAAGGCTGCTGATAAAACCGCTGCCGCCGTCATAACTCTTGATGAAATGAAATTGGCAATAGAAGCTTCCGTTGGTATGGATAATGAGGGAGCTGAAATCCTCGCACAGCATGTGCTGAATTTTTTTGGATTTTCCGATAAGATAATAGACAACGTTCTTGAGCCAGGAGATAGGGACATATTTTATCAGCTTGAAGATTGGGGAATCTTGGAAACTGAAAGGGAAGAGACAACGCTTTATGATGGTAGAGAATGGAGAATACATTATTGGCTTTTGAAAAGGGAAAAAATCTTAGAGCTTGCTGAAGGCGAAAAGAATACTGAAGCGAAGAAAGATAAAACTGAGGAAGTTTATGGGGAAGTGCCGCAAGATGTTTGGCGCAACCATGCGCGCCTCCAAGAAGAGCATCAAGAAGAAGTGCCTGCCTAGTAAAAAAACTTTTTAAACACTCATTTCCCAATAGAACCATGACACAATCAAAAGTGAAGCTTTTGATGTGCATAAAAATCAGGGAGTGATTTTTATCGCATCTCAATTGGATATTTTTTTCTCGCCAAAAAGCGTTGCTGTTGTAGGCGCGAGCCGAACTCCTGGAAAAATGGGCTATATGATTCTGGAAAATCTGAAAATGACTTTTCAGGGAAAAATTTATCCAATCAACCCAAACACAAATGAAATGTTTGGCATGGCGAGCTTTCCTTCTGTCCTTGGAATTGAAGAGCCGATTGAGCTTGCGATAATTGCAGTTAAGGCAGAAGTTGTGCCAACAGCTTTGGAGGAGTGCATAAAGAAAAAAATAAAGGGCGCGATAATTGTTTCATCGGGATTTGCAGAAGCTGGCAACAATGCTCTGGAAAATATTGTGAAAAAATATTCTGAAAAGATTTTAATTCTCGGGCCGAATTGCTTGGGCACAGTTGCCGGCGGAAGATTCAACAGCTTGGCACTATCAAAAGAAAGATTCAAGCTCCCGCCTGACGGATACATTTCTTTTATTTGCCAGTCCGGCTCTGTTGGCTCTACTCTCTTGGACAGATTGGCTATGGAAGGAGTTGGGATTTCAAAATTTATTTCATACGGAAACGCGGCAGGCTTGGATGAAACTGACTTGCTTGATTTCCTTGGGAAAGATCCTGCGACCCGCGCGATTGTGATTTACATTGAAAGCATTAAAGATGGAAAAAGATTTGTTGATGCCGCGAAAAGAATCACGCCAGCAAAACCGATTATAATTTTGAAAGCCGGCAGAACCGCAGACGGAGTTGGAGCTGTGATGGGGCACATTGGAGCAGCTGCTGGGCAGGGAGAAGTTTTCTCTGCAGCATTCAGGCAGGCAGGCTGCGTTGAAGTCCGAAGCTTGGAAGATATTTTTGATTATGCAAAAGTTCTTGCAACCCAGCCTCCGCTAAAATCAAACAAGCTCGCGATTATCAGCAACGGCGGGGGCTTTGCTGTGCTTTCAACAGACGCGGCAACTATTTCCGGATTTTTGCTCCCGCAGTTTGGAAAAGACATTGACGCAAAATTAAGAAAAGTTTTGCCGGCCCATGTCAGCGTGAAAAATCCTTTGGATTTAACTGGAGATGCGAACTCTGAAAGATTCAGAGCGGCAATTGAAATCGCAATGAAAGACAAAGAAATTTCTGGAGCTGTTTTTATTCCGCTTTTGCAAACAACTGCTATGGATGATTCTATTGTGAATGTTTTGCAGGACGCAAAACTTTTCGGAAAGCCATTTGTTGTTTGCGCATTGGGGAGCGATTATACTTTCAAAACTGCGCGCAAGCTGGAGGCAATTGGAATTCCTGTTTATCAAACTCCAGAGCGCGCAGTAAAAGCTTTGTCTGCTTTGTGGACTTACAAAAAGGAAAAAGCTTTGGTGAAGGCTGAAGTTGCTGCTGAGAAAAAGATTGAGCCTGCAAAGAAAAAGCCTGCAGTGAAAACGAAGAAGAGAAAGAGATAAAAATTTTAGATTCTCTTGGCGGCTTTTAATTTCTCATAAACCCAAAGCAATCTCTCTCCCCGTTCAGTTAATTTTATTCTCTTGCCAATCCTGCCGGATTTTCCTATAAATCTTTTTTTCTGAAGCTGCCTGCACCTTTCTAAAATTATGTATGGATTTGTAAGCAACTCTTCTGACAGCGCGCCTCTTGTACAACCTCTTTCTTTTGAGCCCAATTTTTCAATAATATCTAAGTAGCCTTCTTGTTTCATCGCTATTATCTTTTCTTTTGAAACTCTCAAGCTAGTCATTGCTTGAAGCAATTTTCTGCAATCGCTTCCGTAAACTTCCTCCAAAGCTTTCTTCATTCTATCGGCGAGCTCTTTATTATAGTTTGGCCCCAAACTCCTTCTCAATCCTTCTTGCCCTCTATTATGCAAAATTTTTAACCAGTCTTCTCCATATTTAGATTTCATCGTTTCATCTCTTCGCTGCCCCTGCCTTCTATAAAATTCTTTTTTAAGTTCTGGATTCATTCCAATAAGTGCGATAAAATCGCGTGCTCCTCTTGTTACGACATCGCCATACGCTTCTCTTGCTTTAATGAGAGATTCATTGTTATCAAAATTCAGATATCCCCCCAAACTAAAATCATTTATTGTTTCAGATATAAGCTGGGCTTTCTCCCGCCCTCTTTTCTTTTCTCTTATAGAATTCAGCATATCCTTGTTGCTGCCGCCCAGTATGCCTCTATACAATTTTAGGCAAGCGCGTCTATAATCCGGATCACTTTTAATTCTTGCGGGGTCCGCTTTCCAATTATCTCTGTAAAACATTAATGTGCCAGAAATTTCATAAAAAATATCTTCTGGCACGGTTTTTTGCCTGATATTTTCATAATTCCAATAATGCACTTGACTTATTCCAAGAGATGCTGCAGCCCTCGTGGTATAACCACCATAAAGAATTCTGTAATGTTCGAATAAAGTTTTCTGCACAACAGGATGCAAAACAACTCTGAAACCCTTCTTGTTAGTTGTCATATTCTTTTTATTCCAGCAAAGCATTTAAGCTTTACTTACAAATAGTTTTCGGTTCAATGAAAAGAAGATATTCACCGCAAGATGTTGTCGATTATCTGAAAAGAAAAGGCTATGAAACAGCCAGCACTGGTGGAGTAGCAGGCAGGGAAGAAATAAATGACCTCTATAGAGGAATAGGAATTTTGAAGAGGCGTCCAGGAAACTCGCGGGCAGACCATATCGCTAATCTGTGGCTCCATTCGAAAGAGCATGGAGCAAATGAAAATGAAAAATGGATTATAGAATATTTTGGAACCGCAAACGCAAAACCTATTATGAAATTATCTAAAGAACTTTCTGATTATTATAGAATTAAAATTGAACATAAGTTAGCAGGCCAAACTCCGAAGACGGAAGCTCCTCTTGTTGAGCCTATGTTCGCATAACCTTTTTAACAGCATCTGGCAAATCTAATTTATGCCAGAAACATACAGAATCGTTATTGTAATCGCCGTCCTGTTCGTCGGCCTCGCACTAACTCAGCAACTGCAGGGGAACAACGACGCTGTTGTGCAGGATATTTTGTTTGCGATTTTCTTTTTGATTTTCGGATTTGGAATTTTTCTTGTGCAAAAGCTTTTAGGAAGAAGAATGATTTTGGAAGATGAGGATTGATTTTTAAATCTCAACTTCAATCTCTTTCCCATGCACGCGCTCTTGCCGTTGTTATTTTTAATTCTTCTTAGCAGCGGCGCGCTCGCAGCCTTCACATCAAACGCCGACTTTCAGTTTTATCCGCAATTTATTCCTAAAAATTCAACGCCATTTGCTTTCAAGGTTTGCTACTCTGGATTAGATTCAAACGCGAATTATGATTTGAAAGCAACTCTCGGCTCAAGCGATGGGAGCTCGCAGGCCTCAAAAATTTGGAATGGCGCAAGCTGGGTTGCTTCAACAAGTTTCGGCCCGACAATCCAAACAAATTCTTCAGGAGGATTTTGCTCGCTAATTTATCTGCAAACAAACCCTTCTGCAAGCGCATATAGTTCTCTTATAGAAAATTCCGCAACCGCTTACATCACATCAAAATTAAGAAAATCCAGCCAAACTTCAAATACTTCAGGAGTTTCCTCTCTTCAAGTAAATCTTTTGGACTTATGCGACAACAACAACTGTTATGGCTCTGGCGGAACAGGAGGCGGGTGGCTTGAGGGGGTTTATCCGCAGCTCGCAGCTGGCTCAATTGTGAAAATAAAAAACAATTCGGATATTTTGTCTGTCTACACTCTAGAAAATAATTCTGTTTCAGAAAATTATCCAAGTAATGCAGGCTATTTCAAGCTTGCTGCGCCTGCAGGAAATTTCACTTTGGAAATTTCTGATTCAGCTGGAAGTATTTTAAAAACAGAAAATATTTCCGTTCTGAAAAATGAAACAACCTACGCTGGCAGCGTTTTATATTTTTTAATTTCAAGCAATATTGAAACGGAAAATTTCGGCGACAGCTACAAAGCTGCTGCGAACAGCACATACAAAACTTTTCTTATAGAAAATCTGGAATACTCAAAAATCCTTGGGCAGGATTTGTCTGAGTCAGTTGAATTGAATTTTTCCTGGAACATTACAAACGCAACAAATCCCGCGCAGGTTTTCTTTTCCTCATCAACACTACAAAATTTCACTGACAGCTTGGACACGGGTGATTGGACTCCGGCTGCGAACGGAAACTACACTGCCTGCGGGCAAATTAATTACGCGAAAATAAATGGCAGCAGTGTTTACAATATTGCGCCGCGCTTTGCCTCGCCAGAAGATGGAGATTACGGAAACGCATACTGCATAAATGTTTCTGTGGGAATAAGCAAAATTTCAGATTCGTGCGCGGTTCTTGCAGGAATAGAAACCGAGCAGGACTCTTTTGAAAAAGGCGATTCAATTCCTTTCTGGATAAAGCTTAACAGCACGGCCTCGCATGATTCTGCTTTGAAGTGGTGGATTGAGGATTTCTCCGGAAAAACAA
>CAZROS010000015.1:0-10887 GCA_964601825.1 uncultured archaeon
ATGGAATAACAGGAGAAAAAATGGAGTTTGAAATTTTTGTTGGAGTGAGCTATTACCAAAAACTTGACCACATGGTTGCGAACAAATTGCAGGCCCGCTCCAGAGGCCCGGTTACTTTGCTGACAAGGCAGCCGACTGAAGGAAAAGCAAAAGAGGGAGGAATAAGATTTGGAGAAATGGAAAAAGATTGCTTGATTGCGCACGGAGCTGTGTTAACATTGAAGGAAAGATTTGATTCTGATAAAGTTACTATTCCAATTTGCAGAAAATGCGGAATAACAGCAGTGTGGGACAAGCAAAAAGATCAGAACATATGCCCGCTCTGCAGGGATTCTGATATTGTGATGGTTGATATGAGCTATGCTTTCAAACTTTTGCTTGATGAGCTGAAGGCGATGCTGATTTATCCAAAATTAAATATAAACGGATGATAATTATGTCATACATAGAAGAAATAAGTTTTGGCATGATCTCACCGGCAATGCTGAAAAAAATTGCCGCGACAGAGATTGTGAAAGCAGATATTTACGACAACGATGGCTTTCCAATTGAAGGAGGAGCAATGGATCCAAAACTCGGAGTGGTTGATCCTGGAATGCGCTGCCGAACCTGCGGGCTCAATGTTGGGCAGTGCGTCGGGCATTTTGGATTTATTGAATTGGTAAAGCCGATTTACAATGTGCTTTATGCAAAATTAATTTACAAAATTTTGAAAAATATTTGCTGGGCATGCTCTCGGCCTGCTTCAGGGGCAAAATGCTCAAGTTGCGGAGCTGAGCAAAAAAAAATCCGCTTTGAAAAGCCCTACACATTTTATGAAGATGACAAGCTTTTGACAGCTCTCCAAGTCCGCGAAAGATTTGAAAAAATTTCTGATGATGATGCGCAGGCTTTGGGAGTAAAGGGTGGCAGGCCGGAATGGGTGATACTTACTCTTTTCCCAGTGCCTCCTGTAATTTCGCGCCCTTCGATAACTTTGGAAACAGGCGAGCGCAGCGAAGATGATTTGACGCACAAGATTGTTGATATTGTCAGAATAAACCAGAGGTTGAGAGAAAATTTGGGAATAGGCGCGCCTGATTTTATAATTGAAGATTTGTGGGAACTTTTGCAATATCACACAGCAACTTTTTTTGACAATGAGCTTGCAGGCCTGCCAGCTGCGCGCCACCGCTCTGGAAGGCCTTTGAAAACTTTAGCAGACAGATTGAAAAGCAAAGAAGGAAGATTCAGGCAAAATCTATCAGGCAAGCGCGTGAATTTTTCCGCAAGAACAGTTATTTCTCCAGACACGCATTTGAGCATAGATGAGGTTGGCATCCCATTGCAAGTTGCTAAGGAACTTACGATTCCGGTTTATGTTCGCGAGCACAATATTGAGGAACTAAGAAAACTTTTGGCAACTGCTCCCAAGTGGCCGAGCGCAAACTATATTGTCAGGCCTGATGGAAAGAGGAAAAAAATCACTGATGAAAACCGGGAAGATGTGATAAAAGAAATCGCTCCTGGCTACATTGTTGAGCGCCAACTGAGAGATGGAGATGTTGTTCTTTTCAACAGACAGCCTTCCCTGCATAGAATGAGCATAATGGCCCATAGAGTAAGGGTGCATCCATGGAGAACTTTTACATTGAACATTCCTGTTTGCGTTGCGCCGGAAACTTCTATTGAAGTTGATGGGATTCAGAGACCGATTGAGCAGTTGAAAAATTGCTGGAAAGAATCGCGTGTAACAACTTTTGATTTGGACGCGCGCAAAACACAGACAACGGAGCTTCAGGCCTTTGTCGGTATAAAGCCTGAACACTACGGGCAGGTTTGCTGGGAAATTAAATCAGATTCTGGCAGGGCAATAAAAGTAACTGGTGACCATCCGTTTGTTACTCCGACCGGCAATGTGTCTTCAAATGATTTGGAACCTGGCATGAAAGTTTTGGTTTATCCGCATGGTTTTCCTGTTTACGAGGAATGGGATTCTATCCTGCTAACAGCAGATGATATAAAGAAAGCTGCTCTAAAGCAAACTTACATAAAGCATGCGCTTTCTGAGCTTGAGAAGCGCAGCCTGCTTCCGCTAAAAACTCTGAACAATCCAAAAATTATTGCTTTATCAAGAATTCTTGGGCATCTATTTGGAGATGGCACATTTATCCTGAAGGGAGAAATGGCTCGGGCAATTTTCAGGGGCTCTGAAAAAGACTTGGAAGAAATCAGAAAGGATTTGAGATTCCTTGGGTTTGAAGCGGAAAAAACAAAAATCACAAAAGGTGGAGGCAAAATAAAAACAGCGAGCGGGAAAATTCTTGAAGCTCATGGAAGCATCCCAGCTTTTGAGATTCGCTCAACCTCCTCTGCAATTTTGCTTGCTGCGCTTGGTGCACCGAATGGAGATAAAGTAAAATTAAACAGCGGCGCGCCTGCTTGGATTAAGGCTGCTCCAATGTGGGTTAAGAAAGAATTTTTGTCAGCCTACTTTGGCTGCGAGCTGACAAAACCCAAAATCAGGAAGGGTCTTGCACGAACAATAAAAGAAAATGTTTTCAAAGTTGCGAAAGTTTGTGAAGAGAACAAATGCGAATTCGTAGAAGACATTCGCAGAATGTTAAAAGAGTTCGGTGTAGATTCAAGCGTTAGCATAACATCTGGAAATGTAAGGTCAGACGGAACGATAAGTAAAATTTTTAATGTGAGACTTGCATCAGATTTGGAAAGCCTCTCCAATTTCTTCGGGAAGTTAGGCTATGCCTACAACAGAGAAGCTGAAAGCAGGGCGCGCGAGTTCTATCAGTATTTGCGGCATAAGAAAGTTTTCCTGGCTAGGCGCGATAAAAAACGCATGGAGGCGTTGGATTTGAGAAGGAGTGGAATTCCTGTAAAAGAAATCGCAAGAAAGATAGGTGTTCCGTTGGGAACTGCAGCAAAATGGATATACGAGAAACGCGATGTGACAACAACTCCGGAGTTTGCAGATTTTGAATCATGGCAAAAGGAAAATTGTTTTGGCGGAGGCATTGTTTTGGAAACCGTGGCCTCAAAAGAAAAAATAGAAATTCCTTATGTTTATGACATAACGACTGTTTCTGAAAATCATAATTTCATAGCAAATGGATTCCTAACAAAAAATTGCCCTCCATACAACGCAGACTTTGACGGCGATGAAATGAATGTGCATGTTTTGCAGACAGATGAGGCGCGCGCAGAAGCTCAGTTGTTAATGACAGTTTCAAAGCACATACGCTCACCAAGATTTGGCGGGCCAATAATCGGCTGCGAGCAAGACCATATTTCCGGCTGCTACCTTCTCACAAAGCCTGACACAGAAATTCCTTATGAAAGAGCTTTTCAGCTTCTCGCAGAAATTGGAGCTGAGCCAGAGCTTCCGAAAAAGAAAAACATTTCCGGAAAGGAAATTTTTTCTGCAATCCTTCCAAAAGGGCTCAACACAGAATTCAAGGCAAAAGTTTGCGGATGCGAGCGCTGCATAAAAGGAACCTGCCCGAATGATGGTTATGTTGTAATTAAAAACGGAAAGCTTGAGCGCGGCGTGATTGACAAGGCAGCTATTGGAAGGGAAGCTGGAAAATTAATCGACAGGATTGACCGCGAGTTCGGAAGCGAGGAAGCGCACAAATTTATTGACCAAGTTTCATTGCTCGGAATAAAGTGGCTGGAAAAAACTGGTTTTTCTGTTGGTTTAGATGATGGGGAGATTTCAACTGATGTGCGCGAGAAAATACGCGCTGCGATTTCAAAGAGTTATTCTGAAGTTGATGATATGATAAAAATTTACAAGCAAGGAAAAATAGAGGTTCTCCCTGGGCAGGACGCGAGAAAGAGCATGGAAATACATGTGAGGAATTTGCTCTCAAATACAGCGGATGCTGTTGGAAAAATTGTGAAAGATAATTTGAAAGAGACTGGAATAGTTATCATGGGAAAAACCGGAGCGCGAGGAAGCATGAACCACATTGCGCAACTTACTGGAGTTGTTGGGCAGGAGCACGCGCTTGGAGAAAGAATCCACAGAGGCTACAGGGGAAGAACACTGCCGCATTTCGCAGTTGGCGATTTAGGACCAGCAGCTCATGGGTTTGTTGCAAATTCATTTAAAATAGGCTTGACTCCATTTGAATTTTTCTTTGATGTTCTTTCCGGACGCGAGGGATTAATGGACAAATCTTTAAGAACAAGGCACTCCGGATATTTAGAAAGAAGATTGATTGGAGCGCTGCAGGATTTGAAAATAGAATACGATGGAACTGTGCGCGACAACAGAAAAGTTATAATTCAATTCACTCCGGGCGAAGATGGAATTGACCCGAGCAAATCAGACTGGGGCAAGCTTGATGTGAAAAAAATTGCAGTTGCAATAGGAGCAGCATGATTATGGCACTAAAAGAGCTTGAAAACATTTTGCCTCCGAAGATTTTTGAGGAAACAAAAGAGGCGGCAAAAGGCATGGGCGAAAAAGACAAGGAAAAGTTTTTTGCGAAAGTTTTGGAAGTCTACAACAAAAGCAAATTTGAATCCGGAGAAGCGATTGGAATTCTCGCTGCGCAGAGCGTTTCAGAACCAGCGACTCAGATGAGCCTGCCGTATGACGAAAAAATTTTAATTAAGCGTGGAGAAATTCTTCAGCCAGTTGAAATAGGAAAATTTGTTGATGGGATTTTTGCAGTCCGAGGCTTTACGAAAGAAAGGCAGCATGAAATTTATGACATCCCTGTAGATGAAAATATTTTTGTTTACAGTTTGGATGAAGATGAAAAATTAAAATTGAAAAAAATCAAGGCAGCTATAAGGCATACTGCGCCGAAAAAATTGTTGGAGATAAAAACAGCGAGCGGCCGCAGGATTGTCGCAACAGACCACCATTCCTTTGTAACTAAGCTAAATGGGAAGATTGTTCCAATTAGTGGCAAGCTCTTAAAAGCCGGTGACAAGTTGCCTGTAACAAAATTAAATCCAAGATATATTTTTTCTGAATATAAAATAAAATCTCAATTAGGTATGAAATTGGCTCTGAAGTTTGATTTGCCTCCTGATATTGTCTGGGATGAGATAGAGAAAATTTCTTATATCGATTGCAATGATGAATATGTTTATGACATTTCTGTTGATGGTTTGGAAACTTTCACAACATTTGACGGAATTATAACGCACAACACAATGCGAACTTATTCTATGGCCGGCGCTGCTGCTGTTCAAGTTACTCTTGGACTACCTAGGCTTGTGGAAATTTTTGATGCGCGCAAAGCTCCGAGCACTCCTACAATGACAATCTACCTGAAAAGCTCGCATAACACACGCGAAAAGGCAATGAAAATCGCTTCTGAAATCCGCGAAGTTTTGCTTTCTGATATAATTTCTTTAGCAACAATTGATTTGCTTAATCAGCAGATTGAAGTTTCTCTTGACAAATCAAAATTAAGGGACACTGGCGCGAAAGAATCTGGCCTGCCGGAAGCTGTAAAAGAACAGATGAAAGCAGTGGGAGTTCAGCACAGAGGCGACAAAATTTTTATTAAACCGAAAAGCGAGTTGACTGTGAAAGAAATGCAAAAGTTGCGCGGAAAAATTTTGGACGTGCATGTGAAGGGAGTGAAGTCAGTAAGCCATGCTGTTGTAACTCAGAAGGAAAATGATTGGGTAATTACAACTCTAGGCAGCAATCTTGCGAAAGTTTTGGAAGCAGATGGAGTTGACTCCAGCAGAACTACAACAAATAACATCCATGAAGTTGAAAGAGTTTTGGGAATAGAAGCTGCGCGAACAACAATAATTAATGAAGCCATGAATACTTTGAAAGAGCAAGGCCTTGATGTTGATGTTAGGCATGTCATGATTACTGCAGATGTGATGACAGTTGACGGAACAATTCGCGCAATAGGAAGATACGGAGTTGCTGGACTGAAAGGCTCTGTTCTTGCGCGAGCAAATTTTGAAGAAACTATAAAACACTTAACAAGGGCGGCTGTAACTGCTGAGTCTGATAAGCTTGAAAGCATTGTTGAAAATGTCATGATAAACCAAGTTGTGCCTGTTGGAACAGGAATGTTTGAGCTGACTTTCAAAATGCCCAGCAAGAAGAAAGCCGAATGAAAGTATTTATGTAAGTTCTGCTAATTATTTTAATTGATTACAATGACAATTGAAACTGATTTGAAAACCGCGCTGGGAAAAAATTTGGTTAGCCTGGGCTCGCGCACAGCTGTGAAGCTCGCGAAAAAAAATGAAGCGGCTGCGATTGTTGTTGCAAGCAACTGCCCTGTGGAAATTTTGAACAGCTTGAAAAAATCCGGCGCGCGAGTTGAAACTTTTTCCAGCACAGGAAAGCAGCTTGGAATTTTTTGCGGAAAGCCTTTTCCTGTTGCAGCGCTTGCTGTTAGGGTTGAGAAAAAGAAAAAATAATTTTGTGATGAAATGACAGAACGCGAATTTGACATGGACACAATAAGAATGATAAATGCTTTCGAAGAAATAACAGGCACGCGCGTGCGCGACTGCATAAATGGCGAATGCCTTTACTTTCTTGTCGCGCCGGGCAAGGCCGCGATTGCAATTGGAAAGGGCGGCGAGCATGTGCAGACAGCAGAGAAAATGATGAACAAGCAAATTAAAGTTCTTGAGTGGGCGGAAAGCCAGAATGAGTTTGTGAAAAATCTTGTGCCCAATGCTGACAAAATTCAAATCAATGGCGAGCAGGCAGTTGTGCATGTGGGAAAAAACAAGGGCGCTGTGATCGGAAAGGGCGGGGAGAACATCCGAGTTCTGAATGAGCTTTTGACTAGGAATTCGCAGCTGAAAGAAATTAGGATTCTTTAATTCTCAAACAACAAAACTATTAACAATGCCTGGCCCAACAAAAAGGAAAACAACCGCCAGAATTAAAAATCTAGAAACTGAACTGATAATTTTTTCTGCATGCGCCCCAAAATATTTTTCTGCGACAGCGCGAAACATCAAACCGCCGTCCAGCGGACCGATGGGAAGAATATTGAAAATCCCAACGGCAAAAGCAAAAAGCCAAATCATTTGAAATAATGCTCCCAAGCTTCTCAAATTTTCAGAGCCGGCTTTGAAAATTTCTGTTGAATCAACAAAAACTCCAATTTTTGGTTTTCCTTTTTCAAAATTTGGTTTCACAGAAAAATCTTTTCCATCAGCTTTAAGTTTAGTCGTATCACCCTCTTTTATTTTTCCAATCTCCTCTGCAAAAAACGCGCCGCCGCTCGCATACTCCAAATAGCTTGGGAAAATTTGCTTCCCATTTATTTCTGTTATAATCATGTTGGGCTGCAGGCCTGCGAGAGCCGCGGGGCTTCCTTCTGTCACATTTACAATTTTCATTTCTATTGCAGGATTCACAACTGCCGGCCAAACAAGAAACGCAGAAAGCAAAAAGAAAATTATTGCTGTGAGAAAATTCGCAAACGAGCCTGCGGCGAAAACGCGCAATTTATTTTTTAGCGGCGCCCGCGCAACATCCTTGTCAACAGGCTCAACAAAAGCTCCGGGGAAAATTGCGAAAAGCAAAAGCCCAACTGATTTTAATTTTATTTTCTGCGCGCGGGCGAAAACTCCGTGCATGAACTCATGCGGAATTAAAATCGCGCCAATTGTCAAAAACCAAAACCAGAAAGGAATGTAAATTATTCCCGCGCTTGCAGAGCCCTCTTTCGAGAGTGTGGGCAAAACCAGTTGAGCAGAAGGCTCTTTGATTTGCCCGAGCAGAATTTTGTAGTCCTGATCCAAAACAGAAAAAATTCCAAAAACCATTGCAAGCACGCAGAGGAAAATAGCAAATGTTCCAGTGGCTTTCCAAAATTCTGGCGAGAGCTGCGCGACTTTGTCTATTGTGTTTCTGAATCTTTTCGTGCGCCACATGTAAAGCAGATAATATTTTATTTCAATGTTTTTCCTGTTTGTGTAAATTACGGACGCAAGAAAAAACACGAAAAGGATTATTGAAGCTATGTAAAAATCTGCCATGGAGAATTTTCAGCTGGAGTGTTTATAAAAGTTTTTAAGATTATGAAACCTTCAGCACGGTCAAACTTTTCGTGCTTTCCACTCCTTCAATCGCGCGGATTTTTTCTATTATTGAATTGAAGCTTTCCGCGCTGTCAGTTGAAACCTCAACAACAACATCAGTTTCTCCGGCTGTTTCAAAAACTTTTTTCACGCCAGCGATTTCCAGAATTTTTTTCACAACACGCTCAGTCTGCACGCGCGGCAGAGTGTTTACAAGGACAACTGCAGCAAAGCCCGCGCGCGTTGAGAGCTCAACTGTAAATCTTTTTATCACTCCGGCTTTTTTTAATTTTTCTATTCTCTGCCTGACTGTTCCCTCGGAAACTTTGAATTTTTTTCCGAGCTCTGCGTTTGTCTGCCACGCGTCTCTCTCAAGCTCGCGCAGGATTTTTTGAGAGAGGTTTAGTTTTTCTGTTTCCATATTAGTATTTAATCTACGCTTTAATTTATAAAGCTTTCTTTTTTCGTTTTATTTCCACGAAATAATTACGAAAAGCGAAGGTTTAAATAGGTTTGTGGAGAATAGGATTTTGATTAGTATGAGAGTAACAACATCAGAAGGAAGGATTGTTCCAGGGGAGGCGGAACTAAGCGAAGATGGAAGTAGACTAACTCTCTCGGGGGCCGGAGTTTTTCCGTCATATGTTGAAATCCCGAGAGGAGGATATCAGAGAACTCGAGTAGCTGGTGCTAATGGAAACGGGCGCGGCTTTTATGAGCGCGCATTTTCGTGGGGCGATGGTGGCTGTTAGGTGAATCCCATGGACATGATACTATTAGATTATTTGGAGTTTGAAAATAATTAGGTGAAAAATATGATGCCGGAAATTGATGAAGATATTGGAGATTTTTGAGGGGATTTTTTTATGGCAGGAGGAATTCGCGTTGCGCGGAGTTTGAGAAGAACTCCGCCGTCAGATGAAGTTGAAGGACATGATGGAAACGATGGAGATCCTCATGCGCCTGTTGGGCTTCCGCACTATGAACACGACGGCTCCGGCGCTAGTGGAGGTTTAGGAGATTACGCGGGCGGAGGAAGTGATGTTTACAACGGGATTTGAAAATGATTTTTATGGAGAGCATAAATTTTCAAAATAGAGGATGCCGGAAACAGAGCAGCCGAAAGGTTAGTGAATTTTTTTCTGCGAGCCATGATGGATTTTCTAATGCACCTAATGGCCCTGCTTTTCCTCGGCGTGATTAGGTGAATTTATAAAATCTCTTTCATCAATACAAGCATGGAATTCAAAAGTCTTTTCTGGGCAGACCAGCTCGCGAATGAAGTTGAAGCGCGGGCAAAAAAAGAAAAACTTCCGGCTGTTGTGCGCTGCGGCCAGACACCAAGCGGAGGGAAGCATATTGGAAATTTGAATGATGTTGTGCGCGCGTATTTTGTTTACAAATCTCTATTGGAGCGGGGAGTTGAAGCAAAATTTATTCATTCCTCTGACGACCGCGATCCGCTGAAAGATGTTCCAAAAAAACTTGCAGACTTGGATGGAAATTGGCATGACTCTGAAAAATTCCCTGAGCTGAAAAATTTTCTTGGAAAACCTTTGTGCAGAATTCCTGACCCGTTTAAATGCTGCAAATCTTGGGCAGAGCATTTCACAAAAGTCTGGGAGATTGGGCTGAACGCAATTGGAATGAAGCCTAAAATTGTTTCCAATGATGAATACTACAAAGCTGGAAAATTTGACCCTTACATAAAAAAAGTTTTTGAAAAATCCGCGCTAGCTGGAAAAATCGCAGCGAAATTCCAGCAGACAAAATCCGAGGACTACATTCCGTTTGACGCAATCTGCCCAAAATGCGGCACGCTGACAAATATTTCTTCCTTTGATTTGAAAGCGAAAAAAGTTTTTTTCACCTGCGGGGGCAAAGCAATAAAGAAAAAAACAACAGAGGGCTGCGGGTTTGAAGGCTCTGTTCCGTGGTCAGAAGGAAAATTGCAGTGGAGATTTGAATGGCCAGCGCAGTGGGCAATTGAGAAAACAACTTTCGAGCCAATGGGAAAAGACCACTGGGAGGGCTCTTGGAAAAGCGGGGAAGTTATTGCGCGGGAAATTTTTGAAATAGAGCCGCCGATTCCGTATGTTTATGAATTTTTTCTTGTTGATGGGCAGAAAATGTCAGCAAGCGTTGGGAATGTAATTATAGTTCAGGATATTTTGAAAGTTATTGAGCCGGAAATTTTCCTTTACTTTTACACAAAAAGGCCAGGCAAGCAAAGGGATTTTTCAATGAAAGAAATTTTCAGGCTTGCGGATGAGTTTGAGGATGTGGAGAAAAAGTTTTTTTCAAAGGAGAAAATTGAAGAGCACGAACGAGCGAACATTGAGCGCTCCTATTTCATGTGCATGGAAAAAGTTCCAAAAACTTCTCCTATTAGAATCCCATTTACTTTCGCCAGCATGGTTGCGCAGATTGTTCCACAGGAGAGTA
This sequence comes from uncultured archaeon, assembly GCA_964601825.1. GTDB lineage: Archaea > Aenigmatarchaeota > Aenigmatarchaeia > Aenigmatarchaeales > JACQIB01 > DATDSO01. Next base: position 10,480 of record CAZROS010000015.1, read on the forward strand.
TGTTGGAAAAAGCAATTACTTTACTAAAATCTACAGGTCACATTTCCGGAAAACTTTCTGCCGAAGATAAAAAAATAATTTTGCAGAGGCTGGAGGCAGCGAAATTCTGGGCGGAAAATTATGCGCCAGCAGAATACAAAATAAAATTATTGGACGAGCCGGCGGATGATATAATTTCCAAATTGAGCACAGAGCAAAAGCTTGCTCTGCACGATTTGGAAAAGGATTTGCTGAAAAAAACTTTCACAGAAAAAGAGCTTTACACGCGCGCAATGGAAATTGCAAAAGCCCGCGGGCTTGAGGCAAAAGAATTTTTCTCTGCCGCTTACTTGGTTCTTTTAGGGAGAGAGCAAGGCCCGCGGCTCGCGCAATTTATTTTGGCTGTTGGGCAGGAAGAGGTTGCGAAGA
>CAZROS010000016.1:0-10841 GCA_964601825.1 uncultured archaeon
CATCATTGAGCAGGAAAGCATTTGCCGCAGAGAAAATCACAAACACCGCGAGCAGTCCGATAAGAACAGTTTTTGAGACTGTAAAGTTGTCTGTGTTTATTTCAATTTTCATTTTGGTTTCACTTGGGATTTTTGTAAATTAATAATTGTTAATCATGCTCGGCAAATTCGTAAACTCATTTGCCTCGCAGTCATTGTGTGAAAATAAAAATCTCCAAACTTTTTTGGCGATAATTATTTTTTACATATTGACTGCGAGCGAGTTTGAGTTTACTCAAACGAAGCGAGCCATTTAATTTTTCATAAAATCATTTAGCAACCGCCGACCATTTCTGGCAAGTCAGAGCCGCCGCCCGAAGGCAAGCTTGAAGCAGCAGCGCCACTTGATGCAGATGCTCCTGCAACTGCAGCTCCAACTGCTGAAGCTCCTGTTTTCAAAGCCACGCCCCCGGACTGCAAAGCGCTGCCCAGCCCAACGAGCTGGAATGTTTGCAGCACGCTTACCAGAACCATTGCCCCAACGAGCAAGGTCAGCAACAAATTTGTGTTCATTTTTTTCATCTCCTGATTTTTTTAATTATGAAAATTTTTATTAATTTACTTCTTATCCTTATCAGCGTAGCTTGGGACTTTTTTAAATCCTCTTAATTGATAATCGCCTTCTACCCAGCCACGATCATTAAAGTCTTCTGCAAATCTTCCAATTGCTACTGCCATTTTTATCACAATAATTTTTTCTCGCGCAAAACTTATAAACCCATCATGCTCCTGCACATTTCAATGCTCATGCCGCATATGTCGCATTTGCCGTCTCCGTCTTTGTCCATGTCAGCAAGCATTTTTTCTTTTTCCTCAACGCTCATGCTATAGGAATTTTTCATCATTTCCATGCAACCCATTCCATTTTCGCCATGATGGTTTTTCATCATCTCGTTCATTCCATCATTGTCCTGCATCATATCACCCATCATCATTCCGTGCATGCCCATTCTATCATCGTTCATCATTTCCCCCATTTCATTTCCAACCATCATGCCGCTGAAATTATTTTTTGCATTCTGTGCAAAAGCCAGACCAACAGCAGCCAAAAAAATCAAACCAGCAATTAAAATATTTTTCATATTATCATCTCAAAAATTTTTTACGCAGCCCCTGCCTCCAAAATTATTCTCTTGACTGTTGGACCAGGATACCAGAGCGCATACCAGCGCGCCATTTCCCCGTAAATTTCCTCGTCCGAATATTTATCTCCATAAAATTTCAAAAACCATTTCGCCATTCCCTGCGCAGCAGCCGAGTGCGCGCAGCCGCATCGCGTAATAATTGTCGGGCTTTTCGGGGAGCCGCAGCAATAATCGCAAGTGAATGAATTTACAATTTTGCTCCATCTCTGCTGCAAAGCCGCATCAAGCTGAATTGTTTTAATATAAGTTTTCCAAGTTTTCTGAGCTGCAAGCGGGTCATCAAAAGAAACTCCGGCCTCGGCTCCGTAAAATGGAGTTCCGTGCGGCACAATATTATTTTTCAAATCAGTCGCCAAATCTCCAGTGCTCGGGGAAAGCTGGAGCTCGCTTATTGTTTGCAGCGGCTTGACTTTGCTCCCGTAGCCTGCAATTGTCGGCTGCTCGCCCGCAGACAAAGGCATTGGCTTCAAAGTCATTTTCGGCCCATACTCAAGCGGGTTTGCGCCGGATTTTATTATTGCTCCTCCGCTCGGCCCACCGCCCACGAGAGAAGCAAAAACACTTGTCGCGTAAATCTGGTTTATGAAAACTAAAGCCACCACAATAACAAGCGCGGGAAAAGCAAATTTATTTTTTGAAAAAAATGAAACAAACTCATTCGGCTCAGCAGGCCCAGAAAGTTTTGGCAATTCTATTTTTATTTTATCTTCAGATTTTTTTTCAGTAAGGCAAACCCCGCCCAGGCAAGTGCGCGTGTAAATTGAATTTGCAGTTGAATAAAATCCGAACGCAAGCGCCGCGACACTAAAAGCTTGCAAAGCCGGCAAAAATGGAACAAGAAAAGAAGTGTTTAGAGAAGCAAGCGTGCCGCCGGCTGCAATTAAATTTATTCCCTGGCAGGCTGGGCAGATTGCCGCGACAGCTCCGGCAATTGAGCCGAACGCACCAGATTTTTTGTCTGTTTTCAATTCAGTTGATTTGTATTTGAATAGAGTTAGAATCCCCCCAAAAAGAACAGCCGAGGCAAGAATAAACAAAACATCAGTGATTGCAAACTGGCTCATGCGCATGAAGCCAAAATCTATTACAGGAATAAGGAACATTCCAGAGAGAAACGAAAGTATAACAGCCGAAAGCAAAACAGCCGACGCAAAAATTTCTTTCTGCCCGGATAAAATTTTCGCGGTGTTATCAAACAAAGGCTTGAAATCCATGGAAATTATTTTCATTGGGCATTTATAAAGCTTTACAAATGTTGAAAAGCTTTTCAGGCGTTAGGCTCTGTAGAAATCCTCTGGAGAGAAGCAAAGCCATGAGCTTTATAAACTTCAGATCCAAAAATCTGTTATGGACGCACAAACATTTCTGAAAAAGCATTCGGAAGAACTTTCGCGGAAATATTCTGGAAAATATATAGCAGTTATAGATGAGAACGTTGTGGCGGCAGACATAAGCCCGGCCCTAGCTTTCAAGATAGCAAAAGAAAAATCTGGCGGAAAGGAAATAGCAATTTTCTACATGGCGACAGATGAGGAAATGGTTACCTTGCTGATTCTATGAGATATCAATATTTACAAGAGAGGGGAAAGTTCGCCCCTATAATACCAATCAGGTTGCGCAGCAAAAATGATTGGATAACTTTTGATGCTTATGTTGATTCCGGCGCAACTTATAGCATTTTCAAAGCGGAGATTGCAGAAATTTTAGGAATTGAACTTGATTCGGGAGAAAAGCTGCTTGTTACAGTTGGAGACGGCTCACTGATAACAATCTATTTGCATAAAGTGGAAATAGAAATTGGAGGCGAAACTTTTTCAGCGACAATAGGATTTTCAAAGCAGTTGGGAATAGGATTTAACATTTTGGGAAGAAAAGATATATTCGAAAAATTTGTTGTTTGCTTCAATGATAAAGAAAAGTATCTTGAGTTGTCTCCGGCATAGTTTTACACTATCTGTAAAGCTTTTTAAATAGGGCTTGCTATAAAATCTGTATGAAATCCGTTGACTTTGCAGATGGGATGAATTCTATTTTTTCCGAACTTGAGGAAGATATTTTAAAAAATCTCTGGAAACAGGGCAGCGGGCACAGCAAAAGCCTGCACGAGGAAATGAAAGCAAAGCATAAAGTTTCTCACACAACAATTGCGGTAACTTTAAATCGACTTCACGAAAAAGGCATGCTCGCGCGCAAGCCGCAGAAAACCCGCGGGGGCACAAGATATATTTACACGCCGAAACTTTCGCGCGAAGATTATGGTACGCATTTGGGGGAAAAATTCTTTTCATTTTTGAGAAAAAACTTCGGCGAAAACTGCGTTGCGAATTTGAAAAAAAGGATATGAATTATTATTAAAGTATTTAAAAGGGACTAACAAGAAACTTTTATGGAATTGCTTTACTCAAATCATTGGCGAAGAAAGAAAAAATTCCGAGCAGAAATAACTGAAGATTTAATTGAATATGCAATAGAAAATTCAGAAGAAATGGTGGACAAAAATTGGCCAGAACTTTCAAATGTAATCTGCCGCATGCCGCCAAGTGGCAGAATTTTGAAAGTTGTTTTTCGGCGGCTCGACGAAAATAAAATAAAAATTATAACAGCCTTTTGGCTTGATTAAAAATTTGGTGATAAAATGGAAAGCTGGTACGACAAGGAAGAAGACATTTTAAATATTCAGATAAAGGAGGGCGGCTACTGGAAAAGCGTTGAGCTTCCAAGCGGAATTGTTATTGATATCGCAAAAGATGGATCTGTTGTTGCATTTGAAGTTATGCGCGCGAGCAAAGTTTTTTTAGGGGACGCGCACAAAGTTATAGAAGTCGCAAAACCAATGCCGGCTTAGGCTGTGCATGGAAAAAAATAAATAGCCAGTAAAATTCAAGATGATAAAAAATGTTCAAGGACTTTGCTCAAAATTGTTTGTATTGCGCGAACCAGTATTTGCACGAGATCCATGGATGCGTTTCAAACTGCGTGCAGCAATCAGGAGTTGATCCGCAGTTTGCTGGCGGGATTCTATATGCAACAGCCGCGCTTGCCGCAATAACTTTTCTTTTTTCATTTTTGTTCAGAAATGATTTGAAAAAATTTCTGGGCTTCAGGCTCGCGAGCATTGGATTTTTCGCGTCCGCTATTTTTACATTAGGCTCGGTCTTCGGCGCGCCTGCGATTTTGCGCGAGCTTGTCTGGCTTGTGCCTTCCGCAGGCATTGGCTCATTTCTGATTTCATATTTTTTCTCTTTCTATTTGCTTAAGCGAAATTACAGGGCAGAGCCTCTTGCTGGCATGGAAAAAAATTTGAAAAGCCTGAGCGCGAAATTAAAAATTTCCGCGCCAAAAATTTTCACATTCAAGTCAGCCGAGCCGCGCGCGTTTTCAGTTGATGGATTCAGGAAAGCGATTTTCCTTTCCGATAATTTGATTTCTAAATTGGGAAAGAAAGATTTGTCTGCTGTGCTTTTGCATGAGCTTTACCATTTGAAGCGCAGGAGCGGCGCGTGGAAAAACTTTTTTTCTGCTTGCCAGAATTTATCTTTGAGAATTCTGCCCCTGCCGATTGATTTGCTGGAAAAGAAAGAGGAAAAGGAAATTGACGAGGCAATTTGGCGCGACTACAAAATTAACACTTCAAAAATCAGAAGCAGGCTTTGGGAAAATTAAGTTAATTTTCCCCACCCAATTAATCTCCATCTATCTCCAACTCTGCGGGAAAGAACAGCGCGCTCGCCCTTGTCTGCGCAAATCGGCAAACGCAAATCAAATTCAACTGAGCCCTTGCGGAAATTTTTTACAATTCCCACTGTGCGGCCTGTGCCGACATTTATCATCAGCTGCTCTTTCTCTTGGGGAGGCAAAAACTTTTCACCAGACTTTGGCTGAAAAAGATTCCACTGAATTGTTAATTTTGAAATTACTGGCGGGAGTTTTCCAACAAATCCAACAACCGAGCCTGCGAGCGTGTCTGCTTTTGTAAGCGCAGGATCCAATTCAGTTCCAACTCCAAGCAATCCCCCGGGTCCAGCTTCTTCCAAATTTTTTCCAGCTTTCTGCAAGCCTGTAATTTTTGTTTTCAGAATCGTCATGCGATCGCGGAATTTCGCGCCCGGCCGAATTTCAATTTCCTGCCCAATTGAAAAATTTCCTTCTATCAGCGCGCCGCCGATTATTCCGCCGGAAATTTTTTCTATTGCAGAGCCAGGCTTGTTAACATCAAATGAGCGCACGCAAAGCATTTTCGCGGGCTTGCTCGGGTCGCGCTTTGGTGTGGAGAATTTTTCCTGAAATGTTTCTAACAAAATATCCAAATTAATTTTCAGCTGAGAGCTAACTGGAATTATCGGAGCATTTTCCGCAACAGAGCCCTTCACAAAATTTTTAATTTCCTCAAAATTTTTCTTTGCCTGCTCTGCGGAAACTGTGTCGATTTTATTCTGTACAATAATAATATTTTTTTGCCCGACAATTTGCAGAACAGCCAAGTGCTCTGCAGTCTGCGGAGCTGGGCATTTTTCATTTGCCGCGATTACAAATAGAACTCCATCCATCAGGCTTGCGCCTGCGAGAACAGTTGCCATAAGAGTTTCGTGGCCGGGAGCGTCAACGAAAGAAACAGTTCTTTCAGGAGTGCAGTCGCATGTATGAGATAAACATTTCGGTGTTGTTGTGAAATGAGAATTTGCAGAACATTTGTAAATTGTCGCGTCCGCATATCCAAGCTTGATTGTAATTCCGCGCTTCAATTCCTCAGAATGAGAAGCAGTCCACTTTCCTGTTAATGCCTCAACTAAAGTTGATTTTCCGTGGTCAACATGGCCGAGAGTTCCTATGTTTAATTCTGGAATTAGTTTTGGGTTTGTTTCAGAGGGCATGGAATTTGTTTGAGAAGTAAGTATAAAAAGATTTTTCAAAACTTAATAAATCTAAATCTCCAGCACATCACCAATCTTCGGTGCAATCGCATCAACAGCAAATCTTCCTTTCAGCTCTGTGGCAAATCTTTCGCACTGGTCCCCATGAACGCAAATTATTTTCTCTGGGCGCATTTTTTTAACAAAATCCAAAAGTTCTGTGCGGCCAGCATGCGCGGAAAAATCAAATTGATTGATAGACATTTTAACAGCGAGATCTGCGCCCTGATGCACAAATCTTCCAGTATCAACTAAATATCTGCCAGCGGTTTTCGGAATCATAAATCCTGTGAAATTTATTGAGCACTCAGGCCGCGTGTAAAGCGCTTTAATGTATTGTATAGCCGGCCCCCCCTCGATTACGCCTCCTGTGGTAACAATCGCGCACGGCTCTTTTATTGCAGCCCTCCTCTCTTCATCTGTGTAAAGCGGTATTGCTCTTTCAACTGCGCGCTCCAATTCTTTTGCGTCCCGCAAAAGCTCTGGATATTTTAAAATAATTTCTGTTGCATCACGCGCCATTCCATCCAAGTAAACAGGAAACTTCGGCTTGAAAGAATTCAGCACAGTAAGAATTTCCGCCCCTCTTCCAACAGCGAAAACCGGAAGCAAAGCAATTCCCTCGTTCAGAATAGCTTCATTCACGCTTGCAAAAAGTTTTTTCTCCTGCTCGCGGCGGTCTGGGTGGTCTCTCGAAGAATAAGTGTTTTCCATTATCAAAATATCTATGTCCTTGAACTTCAAGCTCGCTCCATTAAGCAATCTAGTTGAGGCTGTGTTGAAATCGCTTGTGTACATGATTCTTTTTCCCTCGGCCTCGAAAACAAAAATTGCAGAGCCCGGCACATGGCCCGCATCATAAGTGTCAACAGGAATTCCATTCACTTCAAACTGCTGGCCATAGGTCACACGTTTCTCGTGGTCCATTGCTTTTTCCAAATCCGCGTGGTTGAAAAGTTCCGGCCTTGCTTTCAGGCGCGCGATTTTTATTGAGTCATTCAAAAGCAAATGCGCTTGGTCAAAGCTTGCTGCTGTTGAAAAAACCGGCGCGCGAAATTTTTTGTATTGCACTGGCAGTGTTCCAACATGGTCCAAGTGCGCATGACCCAAAAGAATCGCGTCCATTTTTTTTGATGGCAGCGGCGGCTCTCCGTCTTCAACATGAATTCCGCTGTCCAAAAGAATGGAGCCCTTTTTTGTTTCAACAAGAATCGCGTTTCTCCCAACTTCGCGGAAGCCGCCGTTGCAGTGGATTTTCATGAGAGTGCTTGGACTGGCGGATTTAAATTGATTATGTGATAGAGAACAGGCCGCGGATTTTTGAAAAGCCGCGGGCTCGCAGATAAATAGTTAGCTAGATAAAATACTTAAAAATTCTTTGGCAGTAATTATTCTTATTCCTCTGAATTCTTTTAATTCTAGCAAGTCCGTATCCCCGGTGACAATAAAGTCTGCTGCCCCATCAAATGCACACTCTATTATTTTGTTATCGCTCTTGTCTCTGACAGCATCGAATTTGCTCCTGACATCAGCCACATGAGAGTATGTCAGAATAATATCTATAAGCATTGCTGTTGCGGCGTCTGGAAACTGAAATTTATTTTTCAGCCTATCTGAAACTTCATCCAGAATTTCAGCAGAGGTGACAATTTGATAATCGCCAGAAATTCCTCTTGCAAAAATCTCATGCGGGTTTCCATCCCAAAATATGGCAGAAATTATTATGTTGGTGTCAAGCACAACTCTAGTCATTCTCTAGCACATCTTTTTCTTTTATACCTCTCTTTCTTGCAAATGCTCTTCCGAATGCTGCAAGCTTTTCAAAGTCCTTTGATGTTGGCAGTTCCATTCTCTTGAAAATTATCATGTCTCCGCTACCGTACACAACAAATTTTGTGCCCGTCTCTATACCCAAATCCTGCCTTATTTGCTGCGGTATTACAATCTGACCCTTTTCAGATGTTGTGGTTATCTGTAATTCTTTTCCTTTCATGTTATCACCTGTAAGATTATTCTACTTTCTTACTTATAAAGCTTTTTAAAAATTGCACCCGTATTGTTTTTATGAGTTAGAAAAGAGTTTCATTTGGACACCTAACTTTTCCATCCATGCAGCCTGTAATCAATCCCGCGTTGGATTGTGTAAACAAGCAAACCCAAAACCATTCTGACTCCGCGCGCAACTTTTGATTTTATATTGTAAGAAACTTCAACAGGCACGTGCTTTATTTTCAAATTCATTTTAATAGCTTCTATCAGCATTGCAGGCTCAATCAAATAACCTCCATAGTATCCCTCGTAAACAACTTTCACAACATCAAATCCTTTTTTTCCGAAAGCAATAAGCCCGCAGTTTGTGTCAGGAAATTTTGTGCCAAAAAATAAATTGAAAATATTTCTTGTGGCGAAATTTCCCAAAGAATGGCGGAAAGGGATTTTTGAAAAATCTCTGAAGCCCATTGCGAAGTCCGCTTCGTTTTTTTCAATCGGCTCAAGCACAACGCGCGCAAGCTCTGGAGCATACTGCATGTCAGCATCAATTATCAAAACCGCATTTGCATTGATTTTTTTTGCGTATGCAAGCCCGCTCAAAACTCCCGAGGCTTTTCCTTTGTTTTTTTCGTGCGAAATTACAAACGCGCCGGCTTTTTTCGCAAGCTCTGCTGTCCTGTCTTTTGAGAAATCATCAATCACAACAACTTCATCCTCGGGCAAAGTTTTTTTCAATCTTTTCACAAGCTCTCCGATTGTTTTTTCCTCGTTGTATGCAGGCACGATTGCGCAGACTTTAACCATAATAATCTCTTATAGAGTTGGAATTAAGAAATAAAAAGGTTTAATTTAGTTCGGACGCTCTTTGCCCACATAGCTTTAAATAATAGTTATGCCAATTATAGTTCGGTGAAAATGATGCAAGGTGAATTACTTTATAGGCGATTTACGGTATTGAGAACCGAAAGAGTTCTAAGAGAAGATTAGACTCACCTAGCTTTACTTGTTTTTCTAAAATCGATGAGCGCGGCAGAATTACAATTCCAGTTGAAGCTCGCGAGCTTTGCAAGTTAAAATTCGGCTCTGATATTTTAATTTTTGCTGCTGATGGTGAAATAAAAGTTTCTTTGGTTCATTCTAATAACAAAAATCTTTCTTCAAATCAAAATTCCTGCGGTAGCTCAACTCCCAATCCCTTTTCGCAGAAAAGGTCTAGGGTTCACCCAAAAAGGCAGATAGCCATATTAGGAGATGGGAGAGCAGTAGCAGAGCATCAGTCTGTAAAACTGAATGTTGAGAGTTCAAATCTCTCCCGCGGGACCACCAAAATAAAAAACAGGAGAGTGATGTAAGTGCAAGCAAGAAAAATAGATGGTGAGTTCCGGTATCACCAAAATGGAAAGTTCTCCGGAAAATTTGCGCGCGCAGGGAATAGAGGCATTCCTGCTTGAAAATCCAAGCAAGATGCCCGAGGAAAAGAAAGAGCCATTCATAGTAGAACTGAATAGACTAACAGCAGAATCTTTTGGCAAGCATGTTCCCATAGAGGAAACAAGAGAAAGAGGTTTGGACACAAGTCATATAGTAATTTTGCGCGACTCTGGTGGTGAATTGGTTGGATACGGAACAAATGATAGGACGACTGTTCTAGTAAAATCTTTAAATGAGGAAGTGGGCGTGAACTACTTTGGCAGCGGCTTCCTGAAAAGAAGCCTGCAGGGAAACGGATTTTACCATGAGCTTAACAGGCTGAGAGTTGCTGCTGTTGATCCCACGTTTCCAATCATAAAAACATTAGTAACAAGGACGCAAAATCCGAGAGTGTATGTTGGATTTGAAAAAATCTGCAGAGAAAGTGGAATGGCAGTTGTGCCGTCTGATGGTGCAACAGGAGAAAGCCCTTTGTGGATTTGGGAACTCGCCTCAGAAACTTTCAGTGGAATAGGAAAAGATTTTGTCTGCGAGGCAGCTTACGGAAGAGAGCTGATGGACAAAACTCCGAGCGCCGCGGATTACGCGGTTCCGAGAAGGTTCAAGCAAATGGTTCCAAGCAGAGGTGACGCCATGGTCTTAGTTGGATATGATGAGGGATTAGCACGAGCGTGTGAAAAGTATTCGTGGGGTAGAGACTGATGAAGATTGTGGCTTAAGACGAATAGAAATTTAATTGCCAATGAAGATTTTTCCGAGGCACCTATCTTTTTAAGTCCAAAATAAAATTATGTACGTGATTAAATGGATTCGGAAAAACGCCTAAACCTAATCAAGCAAGTCGGCGAGGAGATTTTGACAGAGGAGGAATTAAAAACTTTATTGGAAACAAAAGCGCACCCGATTGCCTACGACGGCTTTGAGCCCTCAGGAAAACTTCACATAGCTCAAGGAATAATGCGCGCGATAAATGTGAACAAAATGATTGAGGCGGGCTGCCATTTCAAAATGTGGGTTGCTGACTGGTTTGGTTGGATGAACAACAAAATGGGCGGGGATTTGGAAAAAATCCAGGCAGTTGGAAAATACCAGATTGAAGTTTGGAAAGCCTGCGGAATGAAAACAAAAGAAATTGAATTTTTATGGACCAGCGAAGTTATAGCAAAAAATCCAGAATACTGGAAGCGCACTTTGAACATTGCGCGCGCAAATTCTGTTGCTAGAATAATCCGCTGCGCGCAAATTATGGGGCGCAGTGAAACAGAAAATTTGAGCGCTGCGCAAATTTTTTATCCATGCATGCAGGCCTCGGATATTTTTGAAT
>CAZROS010000017.1:0-7920 GCA_964601825.1 uncultured archaeon
TGACAGCTCCGATTACAATTGCTCCCTGAGATTTTGCAATCTCTGAAACAACTGAGGCCGAGCCAGTCCCTGTACCACCGCCCATTCCTGCTGTGATGAAAACCAAGTCAGCTCCCTCTAATGCCTGCTTCAATTGCGTTCGGTTTTCCTCTGCAGCTTTTCTCCCGACTTCTGGATATCCTCCGGCGCCCAATCCTCTTGTTGTGTCCTTTCCGATCAAAATTTTCTTGTGCGCTTTTGTGATTGCCAAATGTTTTGCGTCTGTGTTGATTGCTAAAATGTCAGCGCCTGTTGCGCCCATTTCTGTCAAGCGAGTCACTGTATTGCAGCCTGCGCCACCGCAGCCAACAACCATGATTTTCGCTTTGTGCATTTGCAAGTCGAATTCCTCTTCCACTCTTTTCTCCCAATCGACTTTCTCTGCGTCCTCAATTCTTCCCTGAACACCGGGCGCGTTGTTGCGCGCTGATGATTGCCCGCCAGAGCCGAATGCTCTTTCAAACGCGGACTGTATTCCTGTTTGTACCATATTTTACCACCAAATTATTTACGAAAAAATGAAGAGCTTGCTTGTCAATATGTGTTGCAAAAATAATTTTTCGCGAAAAAGTTTTGGCGAATTTATTTTTTAACACACAATGACGCGAGCCCATTCATTTTAATCCGTATTTTTTCAAAAAACAGAACGCGATTTCTCGCGCGTTTAAAATTTTTTGTGCAAGAGCCGAGCGCGGTTGGCGCTGCGCAAAAAAACCAGAGCGACTTTTATTTTTTTCTTCTCTGGTCCTCGCGCAAAAATATATTTTCAAAAAGCGAAATGCTTTTAAAGCATGAATGCTACTTATCTGCGTTGAGAATTGTTTTTTTGAAAGACCCGCCAAGGTTTTTTGAGAAATATACTTAACAGTGTTTGTAAGAATTCGACGACAAAAGCCAATGTTTCGGTTTTATTTCCCGTCATATTCGAAATCGCCAAATTTCGAATGCGCATGAAAATTGAAAATTTTCATTGCGAGGAAATTAAACCAGATTTGAACGACGCCAATCGCGCAAATCAAAGCCAATTCAATAATTTAATTTCTCTGTAGGGTATTTAAAGCATTTCTATTCTGTAAAATATGTTTTTGGATTTGGATTTGGGGGGAGAAAATGAGGAAAATTTTGTAGAAATTCTAATATTTTTTGAAAAAAGATTTAATTTATAAAGTTGCTCTAACTAAAATCATTTCATGCCCAGGTAGCTCAGCCGGAAGAGCGGCTGGCTGTTATTGAGCTCGCGCAAAAATAATTTTGCGCTCGCAGTCATTGTGTAAAAATAAGTTGCCGCAAATTTTGTGGCGAATAATTTTGTCACACAATTTATTGCGAGGCTAATGAGTTTACGAATTAGCCGAGCCAAAAGACACCAGCAGGTCGCAGGTTCAAACCCGAGCCCTTTTCACGAAAAGGTCTAGGGCTCACCCCAAAAGGTAGATTGCTGCTTCGCAGCATATCATAAAGAAAATCCTGTCCTGGGCGCCAAATGATTTTTATGAAACCAAAAGGAAAACTAATTTCCCTTCTCTCCGGCGGCATAGACTCTCCAGTCGCCGGCCGCATGATGAAAAATCTTGGCTGGAAAATTTTGGGCGCGCATTTTTACAACTACACTTCTGCAAGAGAAGGAGTGAAAGAAAAAGTTATTGAGCTCGCGAAAAAAATTCCCTGCGAAAAACTTTACATGATTCCGTTCCGCGAGCTGCAAATGGAAATTGTAAAGCTTGTGCCAAGCAATGTTAGAATGATTTTGTACCGCCGCTCAATGTTCAGGATTGCCGCAGCGATTTTGAAAAAAGAAAAAGCAAAAGGATTTCTCACAGGAGATTCTTTAGCGCAGGTTGCCTCGCAGACTTTGCAGAATATGTTTGTGATAAATGAAGCTGCTGAAGGAAAAAAAGTTTTCCGCCCGCTTGTTGGATTTGACAAAGAGGAAATTATAAAACTCGCGAAAGAATTTGAAACTTACGAAGTTTCAATCAAGCCTTATCCAGATTGCTGCAATTTTCTTGTTGGAGAATATCCTGAGACGAACGCAAATTTGAATTATGTAAAAGATTTGGAAGATGGAGTGAAAAGTTTGGCTGAGCTGGAAAAGAAAGCTTTAAATTCTGCTGAAGTTATTAAATTTTAGATTGTTATGGAAAAAGTTACGCTTGATGCCGCAATAAAGACAACAAAAAATTCTCTTGAGCATTTGTACAGAATTTCACAAGGCTACAAATTGCTTGGCAAACTGGGAACGTATGAAGACTTTCAGCGCGCCGAAGATGATTTGGAAGTTGTTCTCACTGTTCTGAAAGGATACAGAGAAGATATTGAAAAAGGAAAAGAGCCCGGGCCAGCGCGCGCCGCTCTGCAAGAGGCCTGCGCTGCTGCGGCTATAGATCTTAAAAAAATAAATCTCGGGCTTTCGGGCGCCTATGAAACTCTGCCGCGAAGATTGGATGCCAGAAAATAAAACTTGAGATAATTTTAAAAAGAAATTATTTTTCCTTTCTCTCAGAAACCATCCACATGACAGCAATGATTAGAATTGCAATGAAAATTATTGTTGTTGTGGAAGCTGGGCTCAAGTTGAAATTCCAACCCAGAAGCGCGAGCCCTCCGGAGTTTGCGAAAATCAGCGCCGCAATTATTAGGAAAGCTGCGACAAAGTAGTAGCCGTATTGTTCGAAAATTGAAATCTGAATGTATTTTGGTTTTCCAGTTCCTTTTCCTTTTTCATCAACTTCTTCTACCATTTTTGTTGCCTTAACTCCAGCGACTTCTACAAAAATCAGAAGTGCTAAAATTCCTATCAAAACAATAACTAAATTCGAAGTCATTTGGGAAAGAAAAGTTGTTATCTGCGTTGGCGCGGACATCACAACAAAGAATGCAATTACAATTGAAATTATCATTCGCGAAGCTTTTGATTTTGGAATTTCGGCTTGCCCCAAAATTCCATAAAGAATTGAAAAACTAAGCAGCCATAAAGTTATCTCAGACAATCCCATGCTTTGTAGTAATGATAAATCTAAAGCCATATAATCATTCCTCTTTTTCTGTGTACAAAAATCCTGCAGCTAAAATAACCAAAACCAAAATGCCTATTGTTAAAGTGCTTTGTTCAGTTAAATTTATATTTTGGATTCCCAAAACACTTAATCCGCCAGAGCCAACAAATACTAATCCAACTAAAATCAAAACAATAATTCCAATTTCCAAACCATGTTTTTTGAAAACCGATTCGGCACCTCTTCCGGGTTTTCTTCCCCTAACATAAATACCCTCATCTTTCGGATTGCCGCCTACTAAAACACCGTGCGCCACTTTCGTCCCGCTCGCCTCCAAAAACGCAATCAAAGTAAGCAAACCTAAGACAATCAAAATCAAATTAGTTGACATTTTTGAAATTATTGTAATTAAAGATGCGGGCGCAGCCATTAAAACAAAAAGCCCGGAAACAATTGCAATAATTGCGCGCGATGCTTCTGACTTTGGAATATTCGCCTGCTTCAAAACTCCATAAACAATCGCAAATGTCAGCAGCCACAAAAGCAAATCTGGAAATCCTAATCTCTCAAGCTGCGATAAAGTGTCAAGTGGCATAAAAATCACTTCTTTGCTCCTTTTGCTTCCTCAAGCATAACATAAACCGCTGCGATTATCACAATAACAAAAAGTATGAGCGCGGCAACTTCTCCGCTCACATCAATTCTCGGAAGCCCAACAAGTTTCAGCCCGCCTGCTCCAATGAAAACCAGAACAACAAGAATCACAATCGCGAGCCCGAAAATTTTTCCATGCTCAGCAAGAACTGTTTTGTCCCCGATTTTCACTCCGCCAATTTCTAAAAATATCACAGTTATCAAAAGCCCGAATCCAATTATAACAAGCGAACCAATCAGGTTTGAAAGGAAAGTTGCTGTTGCAGGCCCGCTTGCAGCAAGCAAAATTAAAAATGCAGCTGAAATGGAAATTATCCCGCGCGCGCTGTGGGACTTTGGCAAACCGCCTCCAATGTGGGAGAGAATTCCATAAACAAGCGAGAGCGTGAGCAGCCAAAGGAAAACTAATCCAAAGCCTGCGTTTCTCAAAGCTTCCACAAATTCTGTTATGCCTGCCATTTTTTATCAGCTTTTATTGTTTTCTTGTGTTTAAATAATTATTTCTCCCCGCCGCCCGGAGGCCACCCCTTTCCAGAGCCGGTTCTCATTGCTGTCCAAAAAAGCGAAATAATAATTATCAAGCCAACAAGGAAAATCAAATTCTGCCCGCCGCCAATGAAAGGAAGCGCAATCCTGTTTGTCTGCAAAACATTCCATCCAACTGTAAGCAAAACTAAAAGCACAGCAGCGCTTGTTATCATTCCCTCATGCTCTGATCCTTCCCTGCCTTTCCTAACTCCAAAAAGTTCCATTCCAAAAGCAATTAAAAACATAACAATGAAAAACCAAGTTAAGTTTGGAAGCAGATTCCAAAGAGCTGTTTGGAAAGGCGTGTAGCCTGCTGCGAACAAAGCAACTGCAACAGAAATTATTAAAGCAACTGCGCGGTTTCCCTTAAAAATTTTGCTGAGCTCAACTGCTCCGAAAACAACAGCCAGCGTGAAAAGAAATGGAATCAAAAACTGCGTGTCTGAAAAATTTATTGCTATTGGAGCAGCAAAAATCAGAGGATTTTTGCGCACATCAAAAATTTCAATTTTTGATCGTGCCATTAGAACCACTCCTTGGATTTTCTTTTAAATTCCTCCCTTATCTGATAGAGTTGGGTGATGTGGCTCTGCGCCTTGTCGTCAAGCCTATCCCAATTTGGCTGCGATGTTGGACTTTTGTTTGGGTCAAAACCAAGATTTTGCAAAGTTTCTTCAACATCCTTAAGTTTTTTCGCAAACTCTCTGCGCTGCAAAATCTTTTCCTTTCCTGCAGTCACTAAGTTCTCTCCGGCAACTTCTCTTTCCCTGGATTTTCCAATTGGCAGGAAAAAATTCATAAAGAAAAGAAAAGCTGAAACAGCAAGCAGAAGTCCCCAATACAAATTAAAAATTGGAATTAGCCTTCCATACCATCCTGTAAGAATGAGAGTTACGTAAGCTGCCAAACCAAATAAATTTCTAAATCCTTTATGACCTGAAGATATAGTGCTTGCAAACCAGTAAATGAAAAAAATCACAACAAGGCTTGGAATAAAAATCAGCCAGAGCAGCTGGTCCTGCACAGTTCTGTACTGCGAAAGAATCTGCGGACTAATGTTCAGAATTTTCCAGACAATCTGCGGAATGCTTATTGCGTCTGCCATATGGATTCTCTGCTGCCTTTATTTAAAAGCTTTCCAATTATTGAGCAAGTTTCTCCAGAGCATCATCAATTTCCGATGAAGTCCTCGCAGACTGGACACGATTTTCTAATTGCCGGAAAAAATTTTCAACTGCATCCGGCTTTCCTAGGATTACCATACGACCTCTTTCCTTCTCAATTTGTGGATAAGCAAATGGAACTGTAACAATTTGTAATGCTCTCTCATAATAACCAAGGTCTGATGGTTTTTTCACATCAACTGTTACAAGAATCCTACCTCCATCTTGCGCATAATCAATTTTCACACTATCAGGCCCGAGATTTTTCGGAGAAAATTTTCTTTGAACTTTCAGAACAGGCGCGTCTGCTTTCTGTTCATGTCCGCTTCCGAGAGATTCTCTTACTGCATCTCCCAAAACATCCGGCGCACCTACTTTCTTTTCATACAAAACGCGCGCCTGCTGGCCTTGTGTTTCTTTTTTTTGCAAAACTTCTGCTGCAGCCCTTCTGGTATAATCAGAAAAACTTTCTCCTTCCAACCTAGTTGGCGCGCCAAGCCTGTCCAAAAAATATTCCAAATCTTTTTCAAAACCATCTTGCTGACCTCTCTGCGCTTTCAGCCTCTCTGCTTCTGCGCGCAAACCTGCCCGCACTCTTTCAAGCCTCTCTGCGAAATTTTTTTGCCCAGCCTCGAGATGCGAATATTCTTCTGCTCTGCCTGCTAGAGCTGTCTCACGTCTAGACAAATCCCCCTCATATGTTTGAATGCGCGCAACTGCGCTTCTGGCTCTGTCTGCGAGCCTCTGTCCTTCAGCCATAAAAATCTTTTTTTATTCTTTTTTCTCCTGAGATTCTAAATATTTTTCAATCGCTCCAGCTGCTTCTTCAACATCTGCTTTTTCCTCAGCAACTCCTTTTGCCATATCAGCCAGCCCGCCTGTTAGCCTCTCAGCATATTGTGGCAGACGTTCTCCATCTGTCGGTGCCGGCGCAGATTCCCAAAGCGGTTTTACTGCATTGTAAAGACCTGAAGTCGCATCTCTTTCGTATTTTTTTAGTGCGTCTTCTCTTTTTCCAAGTTCATCTTCTCTTTCTTTCAAAGCAGCTATTCTTTCTCTTATACCATTTGCTAATATTCCCATATCCTCTCCTCCTGTTAATTTTTTTCCTAAAGCGTTTGCAATAGAAGCATAAAGTTCTCTGATATGTCCTGTCGGGTCAATTAATTCATCAATTTCAAAAACTTTTATAGGTGTTTCAGAATCTCCTTGAGTTAATTTTCCGCGCCTATAATTTTCCGCTTCACTTCTCAGCAATCTCACAATTCTCTTCACGCCTTGCTGGGAAATTTTTCCGTCAGGCCCAATGCCAGTTGGATATTCTGACATTATAATTCCAAGAGCATAAGATTCTGGAAGCTGTTCAATGGGGTATGGATTCTTAAGTTGTCTATTAGATTTTATTACAGCACCCAAAAATTCTCTCGCCCGTCCAACTCCAATAAGCTTTTCAAACATTAAATTTATTGGAAAGAAAAGGATTTAAGCTTATGCTATTCAAAGAATTTTTACTCTTTTCCAGCTTCTTGAGCGAATCTATCGAGTTCAGTGTCTGTTGGTTTTTTAGGAATTTTTTTAACTTTTTTCGGAGGCTGCGCAACTTCCACTGTAGGCATTTCTGGTTTTACCGCCAAATTCCTAAGATTTTTAATTCTATATCCAGCTTCCCTGAAAGCCCCCACAAGTTTGTCGCGCGGACCCCTTAAACGAACACCCAAATCATCTTTTACAGTCAGTTCATCCGGTTTTAATCCTTTAATAAATTCTTTCATAGGATGTCTTCTCAAATCTTCTAAAGCAGCAGTTGCATAAAATAAATCTTTTACCCCAGATCTTTGAATTCTAACAACAGGTTCTGCCTCTACAATTGCTTGTTCAACAACTTTAGGCGCTTCTGTTTTTCTCACACATTTATATGAGCCGTCTTTTCCAACAGTTAAACTATAAACTCCTTCTGCAAGTTTCATTTCTTTACGAGGCTTCAATATATCAACAGGCTTTTTCCTTTCATATCTGTATGAGCCATCTTTATCTACAGTAAAATCATAAGAGCCTTCTTTTAATTGCCTTCTCTTGCGTGGCTTCAATCCTGCAACAGCACCCAAAAATCTTCCGAAATAACTATCAAACCTTTCACCTTCTTCTGGTTTAATTCCAATGCCCAATTCTTTTGATGTTTTTGATAGACTATCAAGATAAGTTCGTTCTTCAGCAAGTCTTTCTTTCAATTCTTTTACTTTTCCAAGGCTTTCTCTGGCTTTTTCTATTGCTATATTCACAGCGCCTTCTCTTTTTTTCAAATCTTTTTCCTTTTCTGCAACAGATTTAAAAGCATTCGTTGCAGCTATCTCCATATCAAAAGCACGTTGTTCTTTACCAGAAACTTTTTCTTCTCTCTCATGAACTTCTTGTTCTCTATCATGAACTTGTTTCTTTATTCTAGAAACTTCTTGCTTTATTCTAGAAACATCTCGTTCCTCAGCGAAAACTTTTTGCTCCATATCAGAAACTTTTTGTTCTCTGTGCGCGAAACCCCTTTC
>CAZROS010000017.1:7940-10760 GCA_964601825.1 uncultured archaeon
GCCGCGTAAAGCTTCTCTGCATTTTTCTCATTCCGTTTAGCATCAAGCTTTCTCCCAATTAAATTATAAAACTTTTTAATCATTCCGGGTTCAAGAGCCTTTTCATAAGCCTCGAGGAAATTTCGCGCAACTCCAGCAGGAACATCATGAGCAAAATTATTTTTTCCTTTTCTTCGCGCAGCATTTATCCAATCTCTGTCTTCTTCGGAAACCTGCCCCAATGCTTCGGAAAAAGCCCGCGCATCATAATTCCAGAATTTTCTCAAGCTTGCTTTTGGAGCGTCCCTTATTTCCGCCGCGTTCGAAAAAACAGAAGCATATTTGTCTACTCTGTAAAAATCTTCATCTCTTTTTGCCCCAGTTTTCATTTTAAGAATTCTTTTCTCCGCAGCAGAAAGCTCTGCAAGCGCAGAACTAATAATTAAAACTTTACCAGAGATTCTTTCAGCTTCTTCTTGAGATTCCGCAAGCGCAGCATGCCAAGGCTTTCCAGCCATTGCTTCAAAAGCTTCTTGCAGATATTCTCCTCTTGAAGCAATTTTTCTTGTGTTAGGAGAAGTTTCAAGTCTTGTTAAAGCATTTCTGTATTGCGCATCTTCATAAATCTGATCGCCGGTTTTTGCAATTCCCATTAGCTTGGCAATTTCTCCTGCTTTTTTTCTTGACTCTTCATCCTGCTGTTCAATCTCTGCGCGGCTTGCTTTAATTCTTTCCTTTTCCTCATCAAGCTCAGTTGCTTTTCTTTCAGCAGCGGTTTCTTTTTCAGCAAGCTTTACACTTTCTTGAGACAAAAGAATCTCTTTGTAAATATTTTGAACATCTTTGCATGCGCCAAAACTTCCCTCAATTATTATGTTATAAGAACCATCCTTTTCTTTGACATCAACTCTATAAAAAACATTAGTAGGATCTAACGCAGCTTTCTCAGCTGCTGTAATAACTGCTCGCATCTCTCTTGCTGTTTTAATGTCGCGTGTTTCCAAACTATGAGGTAAAAGCTTTGCCTCGCCTCTGATTTTTTTCAGGTCAGCAGAAACTTTCTGAGGCGACTTATGGTCTAAATTTTTTTCCAAATACGCCAAAACCGCGCTTTCATATGTACGCCTCGCTCCCGTAGCAAGTGGAAGATCGTATGTAGGATCTTCTGTCAAAATCTCTTTCCATACTTCCGTTGCCATTTGGCGCGCATTTATTGGCTCTGGCATTTTAATCACAATAAAAAATTATTTAAGCAGATTTTTCTTTCGGGGATTTATCACCATCTTTTGAAGGTGGTCCCTCTTCAGGTTTTGCAACAGCTCTCTCCAGTTCAGCTTCTGAATCTGCTGGCGGAGCTTGCGCTGGTTCTTTTCTTCTTGATTGATACCTTACGACAACTTCTGCAGCTTTATCTGGCCCACTGGTTTCTCCCGGAGGCACTTCAGCTTC
Source organism: uncultured archaeon (assembly GCA_964601825.1). Taxonomy (GTDB): domain Archaea; phylum Aenigmatarchaeota; class Aenigmatarchaeia; order Aenigmatarchaeales; family JACQIB01; genus DATDSO01. The sequence goes on from CAZROS010000017.1 coordinate 9,369, forward strand.
TGTATCCTCGCCGCCATTTCTTCGTCCTTCCAATCTTTCCAGCGCCATGTATAGAGGTGCAAAAGCTTGTCCTTGATCTTCTCGGGCAGGTGGCTCTTCCCGACCGCGACCAGGAGCTGATGGCGGTCTCGGCGCCGGTGGCACAGGAGGTGTTCTACTCGCATCTCTATCATCATCTTCATCTCTGCGGACTCGCGGCTCTCTGGGTGCGCGAACTGCATTTGCTCTTGGTCTGTTTTCTGTTGACCTTGCTACTCCATATCCTAAAACTGTTTCGCCCGTCAAACCTAATGCACTAACTGCTAGGTAAAATGGTTTAGCCATACTAACAATAATTTCAGGTAACCATGCGCCTGCCACATAATGTAAAGCTAATGGAGGTGCAATAACAGTAGCTGCACCAACTCCAAGACCAATAGCCGCGCCTATAATTCTCCTTTTCTTTTCCTTCAGTGCCTTCTTCATCAATTTTATTTTATCAGGATTTTTTAAAACAACATTTTTCCATGTTCCCTCTTTGGTAAACCATCCATCTTCCAAAGCCACATAATCTGTGTCCTTTACCAAACCTAATTGAGCCAAATGCCCTTCTCTTAAGTTTGTGTAAACTTCATATGCTTCAGTGTGCAGGTTTCTCTCTGAATCATACCAAAAGTCAGCAAGCGGCGCGCCATTTTTATTGAGCCGAACTTTTTTAGCAAAGCCGTCTTCTCCTTTAATTATTTTAACACGATCTGCCTGCAGCAAAGCTCTCTGAACATCTTTTGAATATTCGCTTAATTCTTTTTTATTATTTCTGAAATATTTTCTGTTGCGCACAAATAATTCATCTGCAAGCTTTCTATTTTTTTCATCAAGCTCTTGCTCTGTCAGCGGTTCGAGCTCTTCTTCGCGAGCTGGCGCTCTCTCTCGGCCGCGCGCCCTTCTTGCTGTTCTCTGTTGCGCGGCTGCTTGCGCGCGAGCTTCATCTTCTGCTACAACTTCTTCAAGAATTTCAGCAAGCCTATGTTGTTTGTATGTGCCGTATACCCCTCTTAAAAATGTTTCATAATCTGGTCTAAGCGACTGCGGCAATCCGACAGGCAAAGTTAAATCTTCATTCCAATCAGGAACAGTTTTTCCTTCAACTTCCTTGAAACCTTCACCTTTTTGGAATCCTGTCATCTGCATAAGATAACTTACGCTAAAAGTCGAAAGCCAAGGATCAACAAAACCATCTTCGCCTCTTAGATAGTCCGGAACAACATTTTTTATTCCATCATTGATAAATCTATTAAGATTCGAATCTAAATTTGCTTTTGAAGCATTTGGATGTTCTGCCCTGTAATCTTCAAACCTTTTTTGCGCTCTTCGTATAACAGCCCTTTTCATTTCCTCGCCTTTTGTTCCGCG
>CAZROS010000018.1:0-10354 GCA_964601825.1 uncultured archaeon
TTGCGGTTTTCGGAAGAACATCAACATTTGCTTTTTTGTCAACAACAATAATTTTCTCATCCTTTTTTTGCATTGTTGTGGAAATTTTAAAATCTCCTTTTCCGGAATGGGAAGAAGTTTTTTTCTTTCCGCAGCCCCTGCAAATGAGCGCAGTAGATTTTCCAGCTTTGTGCGGCATCATCAGCCCGCCGCATTTGTCGCAGAACTCCATGGCTTTAGAGATGGAATTCGGGATTTTTAAAGGTTTATAAAAAGGAAAAATAAAGCTGGACTATGACACCAATAGAAATAATGGCTTTGATCGTTGTTTTGCTCGGGCTTGTAAAGCTTTTTGTTATTTTTTTGAACCCGCAGAAGTGGGCTCTTGTCGCGCGCGCAGTTTACTCGCGGCCAAAATTTACGGCAGCTTTTTCAGTTGCGCTCATTGTAATTTCCCTTTATTTACTTTTAGCTGAACTTACAATTGTCCAGATTTTCGCTTCAATGCTTTTTTTCATGGCGCTCATGTTCATGGGATTTTCCGCATACTCTAAAGAAATGTTAGCATTCTCTGAGAAAATATTGAAAGATAAAAATTCTCTGAGAAGACTATGGCTTTCAGTTGTTGTTTGGCTCGCGCTTTCTGTTTGGGTTTTGTATGAGATTTTATTTTGAACTTGCATTTTTAAATTAAAAAAATAATTCCTCCTCTGTTGATATAAATGGCAGCAATCCCTGATTATGTATTGCCCGCGCTCGGGCTTGTTACTCCGGCAGCCGCGCTTGCTGCGTGGTTTATCCTGCATAAAAGTTTGCTTTCTGCAAAAACAAAAATTCCTTTGGCTGAGAGAAAACGCTTTTCTTATTTTTTGCTTGCTGGGCTTTTGGGCTGGCTCGCAATTTCTTTTATTCTTGGCTGGCTGGAAGTTTTCAAAAATTTTTCTCCGCTGGTTTTGTTGTTTGCTTTTGGAATTCCTTTTCTCGCAAATAAATTTCTCAACCGTTCGCAAATTCTACAGCTCGCTGTTGACTCAGCTCCAAATCATTTTCTAATTGGAATGCAGATTTACAGATTGCTTGGAGTGATTTTTCTCACAATGTACGCGGCAGGTTTGCTTCCGGCGGCATTTGCAATTCCTTCCGGAGTCGGGGATATAATTGTTGGAATAACTGCTCCGGTTGTTGCCTACTTGCTTTTCAAAAAAACTTCCAGCTCGAAAAAACTTGCGATTCTCTGGAACTATGTTGGAATTTTGGATTTGATAATCGCCATGATAATGGGCCCAATTACTGCGCCAACTCCTGTCCAACTTCTATCTTTTGACGCGCCCAACCTGCCTATAATTTCCTATCCTCTTGTTTCAGTGCCGGCGTTTGCTGTTCCGTTTTCATTTATTCTGCACATATTTTCTTTGAGAATTTTAGGGAAGAAATTTTTCACGCAAGCCCCAGCAATTCAAAAGCCCCGACTTTAACCCAACCGAGAATTGGAATTTTTAAAACCGCGCGGCCATGTATTTGCGATTCTCTCACACCATGCTCAAAATCCCCCTGCACAGAATTCGCATCGCCCTTTGTTTCAAAAGTTCCATCGGAATTTATTGAAATGATTCTATGAATAATTGGAAATTTGTACCCGCCCTTTACTGCGTCAAAAACTATTATGTCCCCGATTTTATAGCCTTCATTTTTCTTTCCCCCAAAAAACATTCCAGTTATTCCCCCGCTAGGGCTGGAAACAATTATCATATCCCCTTTGTAAAAAGTCGGAACCATGCTGCCGGAGAAAACCGCAACAACAGGAGTGTCTGTGCTTAAAGCAAATCCTAAACTAGTCATTGCAAGCCATGCGAAAAAGAAACCGCCCACAACATAAATTACCGTTCCAAGGTTGGTGTTGCGGATTTTTTTCCATTCTGCCTTTAATTGTGAAAGTTTCATAATGATCTTTGCCCAAAAGCGTTTAATAAGATTATGCTTTGCTGGTATATAAAGCTTTAGCCACTGCGCCATGGTTAATTATACTATCTGGCTTGAATTGGAATCTATTTATTCTGAAAAATCCAACAAATTAAATGTTTGACAAAAAAATCTTGTGGGGCGCGCTTGCGGTTTTGGTTTCATTTGACAACATCTATTCCTATCTCGCAATTACGCAGCACGGAATGCGCGAGTGGAATCCTGTGGCGGCGTTTTTTGTCAGCATAACCCCGCTTTACTATTTCCCTTCAATACTTTTATCTCTTGGAGTTTTGTACGCGATTGTTAAATTTCTTGGCTGGCTCGGCAACAAGGATGAAAAGAAAAACAAGCGGATGATAAAAGGATTTGTGGAAAATATGGCGCTGACTGCAATGGTGATTGGCTGGGGGCTTACAGCAACTTTGTTCAACTTCCTGACTTTTGCAAACGGATTTGTGAATCCGCAGATTAGATACAATTATTTTCTTTATGCCGGAATTATTATTTCAGTTGCGTATGTTTTTTACACAAGCTACAAGTTCGCGAAGAAAAACAAAATTAAGAATTTTTTATAAAGGAATTTACGAAAGCACAATCCAAACTCCGGCAAGCATTATCAACCCGCCGATAATTCTAAGCTTAACATTTTTCTCCCCGAAAATTATCATTCCTACGAGAGCAATAAATATTGTGCGCAGCATTTGGACCGGAGTTATAATGCTTGGAGATGCGAGTTTCAGCGCCGCAAAAATTCCCCACAGAGCAATTGCGTAAAGAATTCCAAAAGCAACAGACCATTTGTTCAATACATCTTTGAAAGGTTTTTTGCTTTTGATATAAACAGCACTGTAAATTGCTGTCATTCCCAAAATTATGTAGAATGTGTATTTAGTGTGGCTGAAGCTCGCCAGCGCGAGCTTGTCCACATTTACTGCCAATCCGTATAGGAAGGCCATAGCAAGCATGTAGAAAGAAACTTTCGATTTAAAAATCCCATTAACAGTTTCAGAAAAATTATTTTTCAAATGCACTATAAATGCGCCGGCTGCGACAATTGCCGCGCCAGCAAAAATCTTAGTTTGAAAGCTTTCTCCCAAAATCAGCATTGCGAGCAGCACAACAAAAACAGGCCTAAGATTTTCAAGTGGACCTATAATAGACAGGTCTCCGCTTTTCAGGGCTTTGATAAAAAATATGAAAGCCACAGCGTTGATAATTATAGAAATCAGCAGGTAAAACGTTGACTGCGCCGATGGAAAAAGTTCTGGCTCAGCTCCGAGCGAGGAAAAAAATATCGGGAAATAAAGTGCAGTTGCAGCCAGCATACCTCCGAGAGAAACTGTGAGAGAATCCATTTTTAATTTGTCAGTTGCCCATTTGGCGAGCGTGAGTCCTATGCTCACTGAAATAATGTTCAGCGCAACATATGGCAGCCATTCAGGAACCATTCAATTAGTTTAGATTTTGTTTTTATAAACAAATCAAGCCCGCCCCACGCTCTGTCCCAGAACAACTCCGCTCGCAATCAAATGCGCAACCCTCAAAGGTTCTGGAACAAAAGCGCGCGTTGTGCACACGCTCAGAATTTCCGCTGCATCCCGCGGCTGCAAGCCCGCGCACTGAAAAAAGAATTTTCCTTTTTTATTTCCAAGCTTAAAGTCTGCTGTATAAACTGTTCCAGCCGCGCGCACGCATTCCAAAATTTTCGCAGGCCTGCTGGTTTTCGCAGCTGCAGCGAAAAATTTTTCAAAATCAATTTTCTTTCTTGTAACTGCAATCACAGGAAGTTTTGTTTTCTCAAAAATTTTCTGTATGTTTACAATATTGAAGCCGGCGAAAGTAATTCCATCCAGCATTATCACGCGGCCGTCTTTGAACTTGCATTTCCTAACAAGAGAAATAATTTTTCCCTCTGCGTCCAAGCCATCTATTTCTATCTCCGCTTTCAGCAGGCCATCCATGAATTGCCCGCCGCGGAAAACCGCGCCAATTAAAATTGTTTTTCCCTCTCCACGAAACTCAAACGGCCCGTCATCAAAAGCAATCACGCGGATTTCGGGCTTAATTTTTTTGAAGGATATCATAGAGAAAATTTGAATTCTCGAGAATAAAAATGAAGAACTTGAATGCGAGCCTCGCAAGCTCGGCTCGCTGTTAATATGTGTTAAGAATAATTTCCTGGAAATTTTGATAGACAAAAATTTATTTTCACACATCAATAGCGAGCGCGTTCGGGTTTACCCAACGCGCGAGCCTTATTCCTTCATCGCTCTCTTGAATTCTTTCTCAAGCTCATCGCACTGCTCAACAACTGCATCTGCAGCTTTCTGCAAAAGCTTGCGCGGGTTTGAGCCGTGCACAATTATTTTCGGCTCTTTCAGAAACGGGTGCTCGCGAACAGCTGCAGCCTCTCCTCCCTCGGCCCAAACTTGCTTTGCGATTGCCTGTGAAACAGTCTGGTTGTCCCCGCCGAGCTCAACAGCCAGTTTTTCTTTTTCATCTTCAAGAATTTTTATTTGCATAATTATCAAATGCAATACAGGCTTTTTAAAGCTTTATTAAAAACCAACCCCAAGCTAAAGTGATTTCATGTATCAAGGTTTTTTAAGAATGAAGGAATACAAGCTCTACAGGCTAATCAGCTATTTATTTTTTCCGCCGTTTGTTGCAGCTGCAGAAATTTTCGCGTTTGCCCCTTTCTCAAAGAATATTTTTGGCGCGCTTATTTTCGGATTGCTTTTTTTAACACTCTATCCAACACTGTCGATTTACAGAAAATACAAAAAAGGCGAGGTTGATTTGGATGTTTCGGAAAAGAATGACAGGCCAAAAATTTTTCTTCAGGCGATTGCAAGCTTTGCTGCATGCGCAGCGCTCTTCTGGCTTGTGCAGGATAAACTAATGTATGCTGTTGCACTCTCTTATTTTTTTGTGACAGCTGTTATTATGATGATAAATTTTTTCTCGAAAATCAGCACTCACACAGCAGGCCTTGCAGGTCCGATAACTGCAATAGTTTTTTACTTTGGGATTTTTTACGCAGGGCTTTACCTTTTACTTTTCCCGGTTGCATACGCAAGATTTAAGCTGGGAATGCACAACAGGTTTCAGCTGACAGCTGGCGCGCTTTTGGGCGCTGCTCTTACTTATGCAATTTTTTCAATGGTGTTTTAATGCTTTGCCCAATTTGCCACAAATATGAGGGGGAATGGCAGTGCCAGATTTGCAGGAGAATTGTTTGCGCAAATGACGCCAGACCAACAAGCGCAGGAGTTTATTGCATTGAGCACGCGCCGCAAATTTCTTCAAGAGTCCAGCAGGCGCCGGCAAGAATATCTGAAAGTTCCAGCTTATCTTCAGTAAAGTCAGCTTTTCTGACAATGCTTTTTCTTACTCTTGGAATTGTGGCTTTGGTTTATGTCGGATCGCAATTCATAAAAACCGCAGAAGTGCCGGAGTCTGTTCAGGGCGCTTTGGATTCTCTCTCTTCTGTTGGAACGCTTATTATTGCGGCAATGGGCTTCATAACAATTGTTCTCGGCTTCGCGTATGTTGCATTAAGGCGCGGGCAATAAGTATTTAAGTTTATAAATACAAAGCAAGAATGAGAATTATGAAAAAAATATTCTTCGCTCTCGCCTTGCTGTTTTCAATAGCTGTCCCTGCATTTGCTGAAGATGGAAATATAACAATATCAGCGACGCAGCCCTCAGAAGTTTTGGCCGGAGATTCAACTTTTTTCACAGTAGACATTACGAATTATTTTTTAGACACTGATTATTTTAGCATTTCTGTTTACCCCTCTGATTGGACATCAATTGAAGATGGAATTTCCTCTTTCCGTTTATCGAGTGGAGAAAAAAGGTCGCTCAAAATTTTTGTCAGCCCACTAATAGACGCGCGCGCCGCGAGATATGTTTACACAGTTGAAATAAGAAAAGAGAGCGGCGAGCGCGCGAAAAAGGATGTTGTTGTTTCAGTTCAGCAAAGATTCCAGTCCCTTTTGCTTGCAGATGCTAGCCTAAGCTGCAATGAATGCAAAGACTCTGTCACTGTTTATGCAAGCGTGAAAAATGTCGGCAACACTCCTGTTGAAAACGCAAAGCTTGCGTTCTCTGTTGGAAATTACAAGAAGATTGTTGAAGTCCAGAAAATTTTCCAAGGTGAAGAAAAAGTCTTAAGCCAAAATTTCCTTCTCCACGGATGGATACCAAAAACATACACAGCAACAGCAGAACTGGCTGGCCCAAGCTATGACAGCAGAAAAATTGATTTTTCTGTTCCTGCTGTAAAAAAGATTTCAACAAAAAGAGCAAGCGTCAGCAGCTGGTGGGGCTCAACTGCTTACATTACTTTGCTCAATGAAGGCAACACAGAAGATTCTGCGCAGGTTAGTTCGGAGGGAATTCAAAGCCCGCTTTTTGCTGTTTATCCAAACGACAAGCCATCTTCAATAACAGGCAGCGCTCTCACATGGTATGCAACTTTAAAGCCCGGCGAGTCTGTGACATATTCTTATTCACAAGTTTTATGGCCGCTGCCTTTCGGAATTTTGTTTGCTCTAGCAGTTTCAGTCTACGGCTATTTTGCAATGACAGCAATTGAAATCAGAAAATACATTCTTGGCAGGGGTGAAATTTTAGGAGTTTCCTTGAGGATAAAAAATCGCGGCAAGATTGCTAATGGAGTTGTTGTCCGCGATGTTGTGCCGCGCGAATTTTCTGTTGTTCCTGCATTTGAAACCCTGAAGCCAATAATGAGAAAAATTTCTGACGGGACTGAACTGATTTGGAGAATAGGCTCTGTGCAGAAAGGCGAGGAAACAGTTTTGCACTACAAAATAAAATCTTCAGGATCAGGCTCGCCGCTCCCGCCTGCGCAATTAAAGGCTTTGAGAGGAGAATCCAGAGTGGCTACAAAATCAAATTTTGCTGTTGTGCCGCGCGTTCCCGGGGCGCAGAAGCAGAAGTTGAAAGTTTCTGTTGTAGAATGAAAAATTATTTTGGTCCCGCGGGGGAGATTTGGAATAATATATTTCTTTTCCTCGGTTCTTTTCTTTCATAGAAAGAAAAGGCTGTTTGAACTCCCAGCCTCACGATTTCTTTTTTATTTTGAAACGCTGACTAAAAAATTTTTGCTTATGCGCAAAAAACTACAGTCGTGCGCTCCACCACTGCTCTCCGCTTTTATATTTTTCTTTAGGATGAACCCAGAGACCTTTCTTTTTCTAAAAGAAAGGGATAGGGATTTGAGCTACCGCGGGTTGAAAAATTATTAGGATTATGATTATTAAAAAGCTTTTAAACCTTGCCATCAATATAAAAATTGGTCGCGGCCAAGGCGGAGCGGCAAGACCTGTTCCCATTCCGAACACAGTAGTGAATCGCTCCTGCGATTTCAATTGTACTGCAGAAAATGTGGGAAGTTGAAGACGCTGCGGCTACATTTTTAATTTTCTTTAAGAAGCTTCAAAGAGAAATTTTTTCATGGCGTTTGTATATTTTGATAGAAAAAAGATAGAATTGTGGTAGCCAAAAACAGAGGTGATTATGGGATAGAGTTGGGAGAGCTTCAATACAGAATGAAAGCGGTTGAATTAGAAGAATATTCTGTTGAAGATTTTAGATTGCTTTTAGTAAGGAAACAAATTTCATGTTTAAGATTTTTGAGATTGGTTCATTCTCCACCCAGATTATCAAACATTTAAATATTGTTCTTGAGAATTAAACTCATGCCTGGGTAGTATGCCTCGAACTGTTAATTCAGTCGAGGGCTGAAAGTGGCCTAGTATGCGAGCTTGTCAAGAAATTTTTTGCAAAAAAATTTCAGCAGAAAGCTTGTGACGCGAGTTCAAAGCAAATCCCTTTTCTCAGAAAAGGTCTTTGCAAACCCCAAAAGGAAGTTTGCAATATAATAAAAAAGAAAGATATTAGAAATTCTCGCCCCGGGCGCCAACAAAAAAATCACGGGCCTATAACTCAGACGCAGAAAAAATTTTAAATTTTTCTGCGGAGAAATCTGGAAGAGTACAAGCCTTTTATCAAAACGATAAAAGTTTTGAGTTCGGAAAATATTTTTCCGAGCTATGAAAGAAAGCTTGGAGTCGTGGGTTCAAAGCGAAGCCCTTTTCGCAAAAAGGGCTGCGCCTTATCCTAAAAGGCAGATAGCCGCTTCGCGGTTATATTAGAAAATCCCACTAGGCCCGCCAAATTTTTTAAAAATATAAAAAGAAGAAAAGAAAAAGCGGCACAAAAAGAAAAGAAGAAAAATCAAAAACCACCTCGCCGAAAGCTTTTTAAACCTTGAGTTTAACTAATTTAGAATGAGCTCTTCAGTTTTAACTCCTTAGACTGAGTGCTCTTGCGCGATTTCAAAAGACCGGTTCGCGAAGCGGCCGCAAGCGCTTTTGGAAAGTGGTGATACCTTGGTAGAGAAAGAAAAAGAATTTGATATTCTAAAGCACAGCCTTGTGCCACTTCATGCGATAATTTCTGCAGAAGAAAAAGAAGAGCTTCTGCAAAAATATAGAATAATTCCAAACCAGCTGCCGAAAATTTTTTCAAATGATGCAGTAGTAAAAGCAATAGCAGCAAAGCCCGGAGACATTCTGAAAATTGAAAGGAAAAGTTTGACAGCGGGAAAAACAATTTATTATAGGCTTGTGATCAAGCCAGAGGCAGAGTGATTTTATGGAAATGCTAAAAAATGTTTCACTGGTTAAATCATTCGCAAATGAAGTGGGCTTTATCCGATTCCAAATAGAAAGCTTCAATGATTTTATTGAGAGGAAACTGCAGAAAGTTGTTGACGATATTGGAAAAATTGAGCCCGAGGTTCCTGAAGTTGGAGAGCTTGTAATTAAATTTGGAAAAATTTCCGTGGGCGAACCTTACCTAAGAGAGGCTGATGGAACAAGGAGGACATGGCAAAATGCGCAGTACTCTCCAACAGAAGCCCGCTTGAGAGATTTGACATATGCTGCTCCGGTTTATGTTGAAATGACTCCGATTGTAAATAAAGTTGAGCAGGAGCCAACGCCGGTTCTTGTGGGAGACATACCTGTAATGATAAAATCAGACATAGATCCACTCTCAAAGCTCACTGCTGAAGAGCTTGAAAAAATCGGGGAGGATCCAAGAGATCCCGGAGGCTATTTCATAATTAATGGAACAGAGCGCGCCTTGACTTTAATGGAAGAAATCGCGCCCAACAGAATGATTATAGAAAAGCAAAGTGTTGGAAATTTCACAGAGGCTCTGAGAATAAATTCTGAGAGAGGTGGCTACACTCAGCGCCACTTAATTGAGAGGAAGAATGACGGCTCAATTGTTATTTCTTTCGCAAATATTCGCAGGCTGCCGATTGTTGTTCTGCTGAAATCTTTGGGCACAGAAACAGACAAAGAAATAATTGATTTGTTCAAAGGAGTGGACGAAAGCATATCCAAAGAATTCTATGGTAATTTATATGAGTCTGAAGTTAAGGGGCAGAAAGAAGCTTTCAGCTTTGTTGCGCAGCACATGAAAATCATGGAAGAGCAGTACAAGGCCTCGCGCGTTGAAAACATAATTGATAAATATTTGCTGCCGCATTTGGGCCAGGATTTAAAATCCCGGCCTGCGAAAGCAAAATATCTCGCAGCTGCAATAGAAAAAATAATTTCTCTCGCATTAGAAAAAATTGAGGAAGATGATATTGACCACTATTCAAACAAGCGCGTGAGAATGAGCGGCGATTTGCTTGAAACCCTTTTCCGTTCAATTCTCATAGGCAGATGGGGACTCATAACAAGAATAAAATACAATTATCAAAAAATGGCGAAGCGCGGAAAGCTTCCCCCGGTTCAAACAATAGTTGAATCAAATGTTGTCAGCAACCAGATAAATTCTGCAATGGCAACAGGCTCGTGGATTGGCGGCCGAACAGGAGTTTCGCAAAAACTTGACAGAACAAATTTCATAAAATCAATTTCTCACATGCGCATGGTTCTCTCTCCGCTCACAGCAACACAGGAGCATTTCAAGGCAAGAGAGCTTCATCCAACTTTTTGGGGGAGATTCTGCCCAGCAGAAACTCCAGAAGGCCCAACAATCGGACTCAGAAAAAACCTTTCAATAATGGCTGAAATAACAAAAGGAATTTCTGAATCTGAAAAAGAAAAGCTTTTGAAATTCCTGAAAATCAGAGAAGTTTCGCAGGAAGGTGATGCTAAAGTTTTGATGGATGGAACTCCGGTTGGATTTTTGAATCCTGAAATCGCGCAGGAAATAAGAAAGCGCAGGCGCACTGATATTTTTTCCCATGAAATTAACGCTGCCTACTACAAGGATTTGAATCAGATAAGAATTTCAACAGACAGCGGCCGCGCGAGAAGGCCTTTAATTATTATTGAAAATGGGGTTTCAAAACTTTC
>CAZROS010000019.1:0-10145 GCA_964601825.1 uncultured archaeon
AAATAAAAGCGAGCATTACTGAGGATATGTTTGTGAAATATGTGAAAGCTGTTGAAGAATTGAGGAAAGCAAAATTAGAGGAGCAGGAGAAGAGCAGGTATATTGGGTAGAAATTATTTTTTCATCCTCACAGCGATTTAAAGTTGCGCTAACAATAACTTCTGATATATCACTTGATACATAAGGTATATCAATAGAATTTGTGAATAAAGTCAAAGAAATTTTGGCAAAATAATTTTATTTCCTCATTTTCACAGCGATCTCAAACACGCATTTAAAAATCCAAAACTATAACTGATTTATATGCCGCTAACACCCGAACAATTAGCAAGACTGCAGAACGCAAACTACAAAGTCATTGGAAAAAGCCAGCACTCTGCAGTAAAACTCTGCCACTACACAAAGGGCTCAATAAAAACCGGCGGAGAAAAAATCTGCTACAAGCAGAAATTCTACGGAATAAAATCCCACCGCTGCATTCAATTCACTCCAACTCTAACAACCTGCAATTTGCGCTGCAGCTATTGCTGGCGCGACTTTAGATATTTCAAAGATTCTGAAAAAGATTTGACCGACAGCCCGCAGGATTTGGTGAGAGAAGCAATCGAAGCGCAGAAAAAACTTTTGACTGGGCTGGGTGGGGTTGAGCATTCAAAAAAACATTTGGCAGAAGCGAATGAACCGGCTCATGTTGCCATAAGTTTAGACGGCGAGCCAACAACTTATCCTTACTTACAGCACATGATTGAAGAATTCCACACGCACGGGCTTACAACTTTTTTGGTTACAAATGGAACCTATCCAGAGCGCTTGGAAAAAATGAATCCGCTTCCAACGCAGCTTTATGTTTCTCTTTCAGCATGGAACGAGGAAATGTTTTTGAAAACCCAGCACCCAATTGAAGGAAAAATTATTTGGCAGAAAATTCTGGCAACGCTTGCTCTGATGCCGCAACTTGAAACAAGAAAAGTTTTGCGCCTGACAATGGTTAAAGGTTTGAACATGGAAGCTCCGGAAAAATATGCAGAGCTGATAAAAATTGCGCAGCCTCATTTCATTGAAGTCAAGGGCTGGTCTGCAATCGGGCAGTCGCGAGACAGAATGCCAGCAACAAGAATGCCGATATTTTCTGAAATTTTAGATTTCTGCAAAGAGCTTGAAAAAAATTTGCCAGATTATAAATTTACAGACTCGCAGGAGGACGCGCGCGTTGGGCTTTTAGTAAACCAAAAAATTCCCGCGCCGGCTTTGTATAAAAAAGAAAATTTCCTGAGATTGAAAGAAGTCGAGCATGAAAGAAAAATTGAAACTGAAAATTTTGCAGGGATTCCGATTCTTGCGAATTAAATCTTTTTCCTTTTCAGATTTCCATCTTCAATCCAATACAAATAGCCAGCGTCCACCGTAAGCTTTTCTGCAGCCACACTTGTTTTTACGAAAACAGTGGGAGTCCCGCCAGTTTTGACTAAAGCATCTATGGAAGCTTGATTGGAAATAAAAATGGATTTTCCGTCAGATGCTATTTCTTTGGATTTTAATCCGCTTAAAAGAAGCGCGGTCTTTGAGTTGGCCGCTGTTGCTATTCTTTTTAGCTCTCCCGCTGAGCTTATCCAAAAAACATTGTCCGCGTCAAAAACAATATTTGACTGGACAGTTTCTGTTACCAAAACCGATGGATCAGTCTTTCCCACAGTTGGAACTTTTTTTATCCAGCTCGCGTCTGAAAAGTAAACTGTCTTATTGTCAAAGACTACATTTGGCCCAGGAGAAACAGTAATTATTCTGAAATTGCCGTCTGAAATTAAGCCGGGTTTTTTCATTCTGCAGAAAGTTCCTTTTTCCGGGAAGAGATAAATAAAATCGCCATCCGAGTAAATTCTGCCGGATGTGCTTGGGTTGCATGAGAAAGTGTCTTCAGCTGTGCCGCCAGCTTTTGGCACTCTAACAAATTTTCCCACTCCTTTTATCAGCTCGTGCGTAAAGTAAATGTAATCCGAATCTGCCGCAAGATTCAAAACCGAGGGGCCGTTGAAACCTTTAGCAGCATCTGACTTTATTTTAGCATCTTTTGAAAGTTTTACAAGGCTCGCATCTGTCGCGCTTTTTGTCATATAGTAAATAGAATCGCTGCCAGCAATAAATGTGGAAACATCTGAAGCAAGGGTTTCAGACTCTGGAATTGTTGTGGTTGTTGTTGGGGGCAGGGTTGTGGTTGTCTGATTTGCTGCTGCGGTTGTAGTTGTTCCGGCAGGAGCTTTTGCCGCACAGCCAGCGACAAGCAAAATTAAAATCAAGCCAAACGCAAACAAATAATTTTTCTTGCTCATGCGAAAACTTTCCGCAGCGGTATTTAAAAAGATTTTATTTTGCTGTGGCAGTGGGAGTATATTCATTCTATTTAATTGTTTTCGGAGAAATAAAAGCCTGACTAAACATAGTTAACGAGAATATTGTCCAGCAAAAATTCATTGCCGGCGTCTGCGTTGCATCCGCTCGGGCCGCTCGAATAAATTGAAGCCTGAATATAATCTATGCTTGGTATTGGATTGTTGCTGGTTACATTAACGAAATACCAGCCCGCATTTGCCGCAGTGCTTGAACCGTCAAAGTCGCCGCCTTCAAGATTTATCGAGCCGTCGCCGCTGAGGTGGAATCCCCAAGTGAAATCGCTTCCGCTTCCATCTGCGAATGTCATTTCAAAAACAAATGGCCACTCGCACACAGTGCTTATATTTGGCCTGAAATAGAAATTTATATTGAATGGCTTGTCTGCGCCGGGAAATGCCGGAGAGTAAATTTGCCTCTCTAAATCCGGCCCGAGAGTTCGTATAATCAGCGAGCTGTTGTCATCATAGCCTTGGTCTGATAAAGGAAAATAATCCCAATTAAACTCGTCCACCTCCGAGTGGGTCTGATAAGAATATCTGTAATAAAATCCTGCCGGCAAAGAATTGTTGTTGGCTCTCACTGTCTGCAAATTATAATTTAATATTTTTGACGGGCTTGGCTTGCCGCCGCCCTGCCCCTGTCCTTGTGAAAGATGCGGAGTTGTCCAAACCATTTTGTCTTCCTTGCCGTCGCCGTTGCTGTCAACAACATAATGCCTGAGATATTGTTGGGGCTCGCCGGGGTATTCAATGTAATTGTAATAAACCCAACCATCTTCTATTGGAGGAGTGTCACCAAGGCCAAAATAGCTTGTTATGTCTGTCAAATGCTGGTCTGAGCTTATGTTGTAATCAACTATGTAGCCGTTTGCATTATTTTGAACAACACTTGTAGTCAGCTGGACAGAGCCAAATTCATACAGAATTGAAAACGTTGATATGCCCGGCGGCACAGTTGCCTCCACGCTATGTGTTTTTATTTTGTAATCTACCACGCCAGAAACTGAAATTATTTCATCAACCTCATTATTTTTGAAATCCACTTTTATTTTTTTGGGGGTTGGGCGCGGATTGTCTGCTGTCACTTCCCGAATCCACTGAACGGGCTTTCCTATTTCAGCGTTTAATTGATTGTCAACATAAGTTACAACAACATCATTTTTGGATTTTTGGCCGGCGAATGCTGGAAACGCGAAGATAGAAAAAACTAATAAAGCTGCAACCAGAATGGCGGCATTTTTATTATTGAGCATAAAATATATTCTTCCGGCAGTTTAAAAACCTTATATGACACTCGCGAGGTAACTAAAATAATAGTTATAAATGGGAAAGTAAAAAGCATAGCAGGTATTTGTATGGAAACCGCGCCTGTCTCTTCTCGTCAAAGAAACGCGATTACTTATGCAGCTGCGATTGCTCTTGTTTTTTTATACGGGCTCGCGGTTTTTTTCGGCAGTGCTTCAACAGGCTTCGCGATTTTCAGCGAAAAATCCGGCGCGGTTTTTTCAATTTCAGTTTCCGGAGATTCTGCATATTCTTTCAGTTTCAAAAATAATAAAAATGAAACTCTTACTGGTGCGTCTGCAAATATAACTTTGCCCAAGGCTGCGAATGCTTCAAACTATGGCGCCGCTTCTTTATTGGAAACAGACAGCGCAAAAATTCTCTCATGGAAATTTGACAGCGTGTCCGCAAACATAAACACAACTTTAACTTTCACAAGCGATGCGCCGCCCACTGAAGCAAAAGTTTCTGCTGTTGATGCGAGCAACGCAAGCGTTTCTGAAACAGTGGCGATTGCTGCAGCGACTACAACAACCACACCCGCAGGAAACGCAACCACTACTACAATTGGAAATGCTACAACCACAACAATTTCTGAAAATACCACAACTACAACAGCGCCACCTGCTGAAGAGGAAAAAATTCTGACGCGTGCAGAAAAAATCAAGGACAAAAGTTTTGTGGAAAATTACAAATCAGACTTTAAAAAAACCCGCGGCAATAATCTTCCGGACGAATGGTATAACAAAAAGAATACTGACTTGGGCGAGAGCGATGAGTCTGATTGGAATTGGGACGCGCTTTCGCAGAAGGAAAACTACAACGGCGATCCATCACTGGCATATGATTTGGACATAAAGAAAAATTCTGATGGCGCGGCGAAAATTTATTCCAAGGTAATTGAAACAAATGAAACCGGATATGTTGAGCTTTCGTTTCTATACAAGCCGAATTTTTCAGGCCAGCGCGCAAATGTCGGAATGGAAATTTTTTCCGGCTCTGAAGAGCAAACAATTGGAGTTGGCATAACTGATTTGGGCGCGGTTTCTTCTGGTGAGGATTTTGATGTTGTCAATGAAAATTTGAAGAACGGCTGGATGAATGTTTCCGCAATAACAAACTTAAAGCTCGCGCCATCAAAAGTAAGGATTTTTGTTGAGGGCATACCATCAGAAGGTGATTCTTCGTCAAACTTTTTCTTGAATCAAATTTCCGCAAGGTTGATAAAATGAAAAAGTTTTTTATTTTCTTCTTCGCTGTTTTTATTTTTCTATCTTTCTCTGCGCTGCCTTCTTATGCGGCTACAAGAGAGAAGACAGTTGAATTTTTCATTAACAATTCAATACAAAACATAGCAAAAACAAAATGGTTCAATTCAAGCTTCTACATAAATCTTCCGGAAAACAGCGTGGCTGTCAAGTCTGCCCATATAGAACTTTATGGTGTTGCGTGGGCAGGCTTGTCAAATGCTTATGAGCTTTACCTCAACAATACTCTTATAGGAAATTATACAATGCCAGCCGGCGCTGAGGGCTATTCGTTTAGGATTTTGGCAAATGGAACAAACACTTCAAACGGAATGCTCTATGGACTTGGAAGCAATACCATCAGCTGGTTCAATCTTTCTGTTCTCACAAAAAACAACAGCATGAACGCGCCATCGGCAAAAGCTGTGATAACATACGACTATGATGACACTTCTGCCACGCAGCTTCAGACCGTGAGTTACTACATAAACAACAGCGCTCCACAGATTGCTTCCAATGGAATTTTTAAAGCAAACTTTTCTATTGATTTGCCAGACACCAGCCCTTCAGTGAAATCAGCTTGGATTGAAATTGGCGCGCTGACAAAAGTCGCAGCAGCAATGACGCTAACTGAAAAATTCAACAGCACAGATCTTAAAGGAGGAACTGCAATAAACTTGACTGGAGCGACTCTCGAACAGCAAAGTTTCATAGTTAATGTAAACGCTTCAACGGCGGCAACAAACGATATGCTCTACTCACTTGGCAACACCCCAGTCATGTTTAACTCCAGCACCACTTGCGCAGGCGATGTTTGCAATGCGCTTTATAAAAAAGCTTTTGTAACTTACACTTTCACAGCACAAAAGCAGAAGACTCTATACTTTTTTGTGAACTCAACTGGAAATTCTTTGGCGCTCGGAAACTGGTATAATTACACTTTCAAAACACCGCGCCTCTATGGAACAAGTCCGGTTGTGAGAAATGCGTATTTTGAAATTTTTGGGAGCACAGCAGGAACCACAAACACAATGAATGTATATCTTGATAATGTGAGAAACTATCCGGGAACAGTTAACATATCGCTGGATACAGGAACCGCCGAGGCAGAAGCTTTCAAGATAGTTGTAAACGGAACCGGCTCAACAAACGCAACCGGCGGGCTCTACACAATAAACACAAATGGAGAATATTTCTTTAAGCTTTCAATAAGATGCGAGGCGGCGGCGTGCAGCTCTATTTCAGCAGACGGCGCAATAACTTACACTTACAGCGGCACAGACAACAGCACATCAGTTCAATATTTTTCTAACTCCACTGGTTACCAACTTCCGTCAAATGGCTGGCTAAACAACACAGGCTCTGTTGCGCTTCCAGATTCTACTATTGTTGTAAGCAGTTCTTGGATTGACACAAGCGCAAATACTGGGGGCACTGCTGCATTTACAGAAAATGTAATTATGGGAAGTGAGCGAGTTCCAAATGACAACACTGCAATAGCAAACAGCGGCACAGGCCAGCCATCTTATGGTTTTCTCGGAGTGAAGAACGCGACAAACACATCAACAAGCAATAGGCCTTACGATATTACGGACAACACCGTGACAGGATTTAGAATAGGAGTTCAGTGCGCGGGAACAGTCTGTAGCGCAGCCGGGCAAAAATATTGGATCACATATTCTTATCTTGTTGCCGCAGTGGACTCAGCCCCCCCGCAGTTATTTGAAACCGGAACAAACGCAACTGCTGTTGCGCCCGGCGGCGAGGTTTTAATTTACTCAAACTGGACAGATGATACTGCGCTATCATGGGCAACACTGCAAACAAATGAAACCGGAACTGCGCAAAATTACACTGTCTCTTATGCTCCAATTTCTCTGAGCAGCACAAGTTCATGGTCAAACTTCACTTGGCGAAATTCTTCTATTGCTGGCGGAACTGAAGTCCAGTGGAAAATTTTTGCGAATGACAGCACCAACAACACAAACGGAACCGCCGGAGCTACATTCAGGATTTTCCAGCAGGTAAACCAGCCAATAGAGCAGTCTCTGACAATAAACTTTCAAAATCAAAATATTCAAAGCCTGTTTTCAGTTATAAGGAATGCTATTACCACAACGCTTCAGGTAGATAAAGTTTCAACTTTTTTCAAAACCACAAACAATGCTATGACTACAAACATCGCGTTCACATCAGTCAGTTCTTTTTTCAGGTCAATATCAAATACAGTCACAACAAACGCAGCAGTTAAATCAATCACTTCATTTTTCCGGGCTCTGAACCTTGCTGTGACAACAAGCCTTGCCGCGACAACAATCGGCTCTTTTTTCAAAATAATTTCAAACGCTATTACAACAAACACGGTCGTTGGCCCTGTAAGCAGTTTGTTTAAAATAATTTCTCAGGCGTTTGCGCAGAACTCTGCCCTCACAACAGCGCGCGGCACTCTTGTTTCTGTTTCGCAGGCAATAACGCAGAATGCCGCTGTGCAAACTGCAACCTCTTTGCTCAGGACGATTTCTCAGACAATAACTCCGAACAATATCACAAAGCAGGTTGGCTCTTTCTTGCGGCCGATTTCTCAGGCAGTTGCGCAGAATTCTGTTGTTCAAAGTGTGAGCTCGATTTTCAAAACAATTTCACAAGCTATAACGCAGAATGCAATAACTAAAACAATAAGCTCGCTGTTCAGAACAATCTCGCAAACATTTACGCAAACAACCGCAACGCAGGCATTGAGCTCAATTTTCAAAACAATTTCTCAGGCAGTGACGCAGAATTCTGCAACAAAAACAGTCAGCTCAATTTTCAAAACAATTTCGCAGGCTGTAACTCAAAACGCCGCAACGCAGACCGTATTTTCAATTTTCAGGACAATTTCACAAACGGTAACAGCGAACACTCTGGCGCAGTCAACAAGCTCAATTTTCAAAACAATTTCGCAGGCAGTTACGCAGAATGCGGCAGCGCAAACTATTCAATCGATTTTCAAAACAATTTCGCAGGCAGTTACGCAAAATTCTGCAACGCAAACAGTCTTCTCTATATTCAGAACAATCTCGCAGGCAGTTACGCAGAATTCTGCAACGCAGACAGTATTTTCAATTTTCAGAACAATCTCACAGGCTGTTACGCAAAATTCTGCAACGCAAACAGTTTTCTCTTTCTTCAGGTCAATCCAGCAGTCTGTTTCAGCAAACTTTATCACACAGCCTCTAAATTCATTCTTCAGGGCAATTTCAAATTCAATTACTCAAAGCAGCGTTGCCAAATCCGTGAGCTCAATTTTCAAAAACATTTCAGAGTTCCTGACAGCAAACACAGCAAACAAAATCGCAAGCAATTTCCTTAGGTCGGTTTCACAATATTTCCAGCCGCAAGCATTTGGATTCGGCGGAGCTTACCATAGATTTTTCGTTTCGGTTTCGCAGGCAATAACTCATAACTTTAATTTATTTGTCAGCACAATGCGCGCGCCGCCTCACCCAACAGGCCCGGAAGTTGTTGTAGTTAGCGGTGGCGGGCCTGGATTGGGAGGAACAAGAATACAGCCAACAATTCCTTTGAAGCAAGCAACGCCAGCGGCAATACAATTCCTGAAGCAGCCTGTGATAAGAGAAGTCATTGTAGGCGAGCCGATTGTTGATGGAATAATTGTGAAAAATATCGGCGGGAGAGCTGTTGAAGAATTGGAGGCAGAAGTTTCCGGAATAGAGCAAAAATGGATAACAATTCTGCCAAGCACAATTGATTTAGAGCCCGAAGAAAAGCGCGGCTTCACTCTGTTCATAACCGCGCCGAAGGATGCGGAAGAGGGGGACTACACAATTTCATTCAAGCTTACTGCAAATGGAGTGGAAGAAAAAACAGCATTCATGCTGCGCGTGAAAAAGTTTGCGCCGGTTTTAGATAAAGCAGTTACAAAAAGAGCAGTCGCAGTTGATGTTGAAAATAAAAAAACAGATATAGTTGTCAATGTTCAAAACGGCCCAGAAACAAGACACAATGTTCTTGTTACAGAAAACATAAAAAAGGAAATCGCAAGCTCAACTGACTTCATAGAATTCAAAGACAAGCCAGATGAGATAATTGAGAAAGACCCGATTGTGCGCTGGAAAATAAAAGAGCTCGCGCCATTTGAAACAAAGAATTTCACTTACACTGTTAAGCAGGTTCTGCCAGAATATACTGCTTATGTTTATTGGCCCACAGAAGAAGTTGCGCTCTCTCCGGGAATTTTGCAGGGATTGAGAGTTGCTCCATTCAAGCCAATAGAACTTACAGGCGGAAGAATAACTCCAGCGCCTGTTCTGGTGGAAAATATTGGAAACAAAAGCAGAAATGTGAGCGTGGGAATGGGGCTGCCAGAGGGTTGGAGCCTGATACCGCTGCAAATAAATTACACAATTATTCCAAATGAAACAAAGCTGTTTGCTTTCAACATACTTTTGCCCACAGATGTTTACCCGGGATACTATATTGGAAAAGTCCAGATAGCAGCAGACGGAGAAACAATGATAAAGGAATATGAATTCGCAGTGCTGAACAATTTGGAATTGCTCGTGCGGCCGCTTGTGATAGTTGTAGTTTTGTTTTTCGGAATCGGGGTTGTGTGGATAAGATTGAAAATAATTGAGCTGAATGTAGAGCTTGACGAAATAAAGAGGCTCACAGAAGTCAGGAGATCAAAAGAGGAAATTGAAGCGCAGGAGCAAAAAGTCAGGAAGGGCTTGCGCGACCTTGAGTTACTTTACAGGGACAATGTGATTGATGACTACACTTATCAGGAAGAAAAAGAAAAAGCCAAAAAAACAATGGCAAGGCTCTCCAAAGATTTGAAGTTTGAAGAGAAGCGCGCAAAAGCAGAGAAGCCGAAAAAATTAGGAAGAGTGAAAGAGGTTTATGGAAGAGCCGAGAAACTTGAGAGAGAAGCAGAAGAGCTGGATAGAGATTATTCAAAGGGCATAATCAAAAATGAATATTACAAAAAGAGAAAAGCTGAGATAGCTGGCGAGGCAAAGAAAATAAAAAGCGCGCTGGTTGGCAACAAGCAGGTTTTGGAAGATATCAAGAAACTTCTTGAAAGCAGAAAGTCTTTGCTCAACGGAATTAAAAAATTGAAAAATGCCTATGATGAAGGCTTCATAACAAGAAATGTTTATGAAAGCGGGGAAAGCGATTTGAAGAAAAGAATTTCCGCGGTTAATGCGTCGCTGAGAAAGGAAAG
>CAZROS010000020.1:0-9631 GCA_964601825.1 uncultured archaeon
CCGGCTGAAAAGAAAAATCCAAAATTTATTTTGCCTTTGCGCCCTTTCCTTCTTTATCCAGAGGGAATTCTTTGAATGCCGAGGCCAAACGCGAGAATTTTTTTCGCACTCCCTCAAAGTCGTGCGCGAGCTCTTCGCCCTCTGGAGTTAATTTTACAATTTTTATTCTTCCTTTTTTCTCAAAAAGAACAAGCCCGAGCTTTCGGAAAATTTCCAGAACCTTTACAGTGTGCGAATAAGTGCAGTCAACATGCTTTGAAACTTGTGTTGCGTATTTTATATCATCGCTTTTCAAACTAACAAGCATTCTCACAGGCTTGTGGTGCAAAAATGTGTCTTCAAAGGCTGCGCGGACGTCTTCTCTCACTTTTGGCATGTGTTTCACCTGAATTTTCTTGTGATTTTGTGTTAATAAAGCATATGTATGGTTTTGGAAATATATTTTACTCTATATTCTTGGTAAACTCTCACTTTTTAATTGTGTGTTGAGCTAAATATTTTGTAATATATATTTTATTTAGTATTTATTTTATGAGGTTTGTTATGAAGCTATATTCACAAAATATATTTTCCATTCGCTGTCTTAGCAGATTTTTCTGCTTTGCCGGCAGCGAATGAAAGAATTTAAATCCAAAAACACAAACTCTCTCATGGAATATCCGCTTGCTGTTGTGGAAAAGATTTTGAAAAAATCTGGCATGAGAGTTGGAGAGGACGCTGTGAAAGAATTTGCGCAGCTGCTTGAGGAAATCACAGTAGATATTGCAAGCGAGGCTGATGCGAACGCGAAAAGAAACAAAAGAAAAACAGTCGGGCGCGAAGATGTTGTTGAGGCTTACAAAAAGATTGTTGGATGATTCTACTCTCTATAGAAAGGTCTTCTAATTAATGTAACTTTCTCAAGTAAGCTGTTAAGTAAAGGTTTCTATTGACAATAGAAGAAAGTTTATATCAGCAATAGAAAACCTATGGGGGTCATGTGTGTGTATGAAAACTATCTATAAGAAACTATTAATACTTTCCCTTCACTAATTTTCCCATGGACATAATACAAAAAATTCTTTCTTCAACTGGATTGGGGGTAGAGGAAGTTGACCGCAGGATTTTAGAAAAGCAGCGCGAGCTTTCGGATTTGGTCAGCAGAGAGGGCGCGGCTTTTATTGTTGCGAAAGAGCTGGGATTGGATTTGTTAGATAGGCAGAAAAATTATTCAAAGATTTCTGATTTCAAGGAAGGGGACAGAGCATTGAATTTTGTTGCCAGAATATCAAGGGTTTTTGAGCCGAAAGAATTTGAGCGCGAAGGGAAAAAATCAAAAGTTGCGAGCTTGTTTCTTTTGGATGAATCTGGGCAAACAAGATTAACTTTGTGGGACAGGCAGGCCGAAGTGGCAACAAAAGTAAAAGTTGGGGATGCGGTTGAAGTTTCCGGAGCATATGTGAAAGCAAACAACGGAGCAATTGAAGTCCGCTTGGGAAATCGCGCGAACATAAAACTTTTAGAAGCAAGCGCGTTGCCGAAAATCGAAGAGCTGCAAAGCTCGCAGAAAAAAGAATTTTCAATTGAGAATTTGCGCGATGGGGCGACCGGGGAATTGCGCGCGGCTGTTGTGCAGGTTTTTGACAATGAGCAGTTCTATGAGATTTGCCCGCAGTGCTCAATGAGAATCAAAGAGGTGGATGGAAAATACAATTGCAAAACTCATGGAGAGATTGCCGAACCTGCTTTAACTCTTGTAATTTCCTGCGTTGTTGATGATGGGAGTGGAAATGTGCGCGCGGTTTTTTTCCGCGATTCTGCCTGCAAGCTTTTGGGAATGGATATGCCAACTGTTTTAAGAAAGCGCGGAAAACTTTTTCGGGATATTGAGCTGGCTGGAAAAGAATTTTTGCTTACTGGGCGCGCAAGGAAAAACCAAATGTTTGAGAGGCTGGAGTTTATTGTGAGCGATTTCAGGGAAGCGAGCGCGAGAGAGGAGATTGGGAAATTGTTGGCTTGATTCTTAGAATTCTTCTGTGCCTACCTTTTCTTAAAAAGTGAAGATTTTCCAAAAAGGTAGGCACAAGAATTTTCTCTCCGCCATTGTAATGAAAACGAGCTGCTGTATTCGAAAGGTTTAAAAATAGGAGGACAATAGTGTCTGGTGATAATATGGTTGCAAAAGATAAGATGCGAGATTTGTCCCTTGCAATGATTGGTTTGGGGGCTTTGGGATTTTTTGCCCTGCCTGATTATTGGATGAGGGTTGTTTCAATAGCTGTTTTCATAATAGGCGGCATTTTGCTAGTAAGGTGATCTTTTGGATTCTTCAGAAAGGAAGTTTAACATTGACAAGAATACGCTGGACAATGAGTATAATAAATATATGTCCTACATAGAGATTACAGCAGTGGTTATTGCAACTGCTATAATAAGCGCAGACGCAGTTTTCTTGGCTAACAAAGATGTTGAAAATATTTTTAATGCTTCGCTAGTTGGGCTTTTGATCGCACTTTTTTTCTTTGTGTACTTTAGAAATAAAAGAATTGAAGTTCAGCAGAAAATAAAAGAGCTTGAGCAGCGCGAGATTTAATTTTGGAATCAAACCATTGTATGAAAATTTCTCTCCGCATTCGTAATGAAACCAAACAAAAAGAAAGAATAAATAGTTTAACTATGCATTAATTGCGTGAGTTCTATGGCCAAAAAAGAAAAGGAAATTGAGGAAGAAATTTCTGCGCCAAGCCAGAAAGATAAATTGATTGCAATGGCTGGGACAAAAAAGCAAATTGAAGTTGCGGACCTGCCGGGGGTTGGAGAAAAAACCGCAGAGAAAATGAAAGAGGCTGGGTTTGTTGACATGATGGCTGTTGCTGCCGCAAGCCCGAGCGATTTGGCAGAGGCTGCTGAAATTGGAGAGCCGACTGCTGCGAAAATTATTCAGGCTGCAAGAGACGCAATGGAAATGGGTTATGAGACTGCTACAAAAGTTATGGAGCGCAGATTGAAAGTTGGAAAAATCACAACTGGCTCAAAAACTTTGGATGCGCTTCTTGGTGGTGGAGTGGAAACCGGAGCAACAACAGAATTCCACGGAGGTTTTGGATCCTCAAAAACTCAAGTAGGGCATCAGCTTTCTGTAAATGTTCAGCTGCCGCAGGATAAAGGGGGGCTCGGCGGCGCGGCTTTGTATATTGACACTGAAGCAACTTTCAGGCCTGAGAGAATTGCGCAAATGGCTGCTGCTTTGAAATTGGATCCAAAAAAAGTTTTGGAAAATGTTTTCGTTGCGCGCGCGTATAATTCTGATCATCAGTGCTTGCTTATAGAAAAAGCTGGGGATTTGATAAAGCAAAAAAATATTAAATTGATTGTTGTTGATTCTGTGACTGCTTTGTTCCGCGCGGATTTTACTGGCAGAGGGGAATTAGCGCCAAGGCAGCAAAAATTGAACAGGCACTTGCACACTTTGCAGAGATTAGCTGATGTGCACAATGTTGCAGTCTATATGGCGAACCAAGTTATGTCAAGGCCGGATATGATGTTTGGGGATCCGACTGCTCCGATCGGGGGCCACATAATGGGGCATTTCTGCTTGCCTGCTGGAACTTTGGTGCAGATGGCTGATGGAAAAATTTCTCCAATAGAAAAAATGCAGGACGCTGCGCTTATGCGCGGATTCAATTTAGCTGGGAATTTGGAAATGAAAAACGGATTGTGCAACGCAATTTTTCTGAACCGCGAGGCAAAAGAAATTATTGAGATTGAAGCGAACAGCCTGATAAGGGCAACGCCGAACCACGGATTTTTTGCTGTAAAAGGTTTTGATTTGTATGAGAGGCCTGCTGAAATGATAAAAGCTGGGGACTATATTGCGGTTCCGAGGAAAATTAATTTTTCTGGAGAGATTCAAAAATTGCCTGAGGTTTATGTGGAAATTTTAGTCAAGCTTTCAAAAAAGCATGCAGAGGAAATCAAAAGCGCGCTGAAGAAAAAGAAAATCTCCAGAAAGAAAAATATTGCAGAAGCTGGAATAAATTCAAGGCAGCTCAGAAGAATTTTGAATGAATGCTATCCTACTCCGAAGAAAAACATTGAAAGGCTTGCTGAATTTTTGGATTTGCCTAAAGATTTTGTTTCCAAATTGGAAATTGCTGAAACTCGCAAGCACAGGAATTTGAAAATTCCAAACGAGATGACAAAAGAAGTTGCGCAGTTGCTTGGATATTTCCTTGGAGATGGCTGCCTTGAGGATGGTGGGATTTCTTTGCGCGAGCAGAGAGAGGATGTGGCCGAATTTTACAGGGATTTGGCTGAGAATATTTTTGCTGTTAAATCCAGAAAAAGCAAAATGAAAAGCGCCGACTGCTTTGATGTTTCTGTAAATGGAGTTGCTGTCCGAAAATTATTTGCGGAGCTAAAAGAAAATTATATGGAGATTGTTTCAAAATCGCCTTCTGATGTTGTTGCTGCGTTTGTGAAAGGGTTTGCGGACGCAGAAGGATATGTGAGCAAGAAAGATGGGAGAGTTGTTATTGGGCAGATGGACAGGAAAATTTTGGATTTTAGCCAAATGCTTTTGCTAAGGTTTGGGATAAATTCAAAGCTCGCGAAAGCAAAAAATGGATATGTTCTTGGGATTTATGGAACGAACATTTCAAAATTCTCAGAGAGCATTGGATTGACTGCAAAGGATAAAGTTGAGGCAATGAGAAAAAATTCTGCCAAATACAAAAACAGAAAAGAAATTATTCCGGTCGGGCGCGGCGCGGTTGTGGAGCTGATAAGAAAGCTTGGCTTTTATCCTACAAAATTTTTGCAGCCGAGAAATTCAAAATTTGTAACGCGCTCTGAACTTCAGAATGTTTTGAAAAAGCTTGATGGATTGAAAACGAGCAGGAAGAACTTTTCAGATTTGGAAAAGCTGAGAACTCTTGCTTTCTCTGATATGGGCTGGGAAAAAGTCAGAAAGGTTACTGCAGTAAAAAATAATGAATTGCTTTACGACATAACAATCCCGCAGATGGAAAATTTCATTGCAAACTCCACGCTTGTGCACAACAGCACATATAGAGTTTATGTCCGCAAATCAAAAGGCGAGACAAGAATTGCGCGCATAATTGACTCACCGAATTTGCCAGAGGGGGAGTGTGTTTTCAGAATTTGCGAAGCTGGTGTTAGGGATTTGGAGAGCTAAAATCTTTATCAAGTTGTATAGCCGAGCTTTAGTTAAGGTAAAATTTTATAGAAATGAAGATATTTAAGCTTGAACCGCTGGATGGCTTTGCGCCAATCTTCTAAGTTCCTCGGAAAGCGCGTCATAATTTTTTGCTTTTCTTTTCAACTCTTCCAAGTCATCTTCATCAACTTCAACAACTGCTGAACTCCACATTTCATCGGTTCTCATCAAGAGGGCGACGCCGCCCTCATGCCTGTAGGACGGCCCGTAGGAGTGCGCACGGAAGCAGCCCTCGAAGGAAAGCCAGCGCGCCATGAAGGAAGCCGGATCTGTCCAAATTCTTCCTCTATAGATCTTTGCGCCCTTAGGTAATTTTAAAAGCCCTGCTGATTCTGAAGCAGCAAGCGCGTCATTTTCATCAACATCCACTTCTATAGATTTTCCTGAAATTCTAAATTCGCCATCAGTGTGTCTTACTCTTGGATAAGAAAAAACTTTTCTTCCAACTATTGCTTCTCTTGCGTGAGCCCATGTATATTCTGCGACTTCTTTCATTAAAGGGTCTTCTATTTTTTCCGGATCACGATAAACTCCGTCAAATAGAACTTGGATTGTTGGAACGCAGTATCTTTCTCCAACTTGTTTTGAAACTGCATCTGCCAAATCATGACCATGCGCTCTGTCAACGACTCCAATTAGATTGAAGCCCGACTCTTCTTGCCTGAAATAAGGAAAATCATCTAAAGATTTTGTCAGCAAAGGAGCGTAGACTGATCCAACACTTGCTCCTCTCTTTGGAAGATTTGATAATCTGCTTGCAATATCACTCGGTA
Source organism: uncultured archaeon (assembly GCA_964601825.1). Lineage (GTDB taxonomy): Archaea > Aenigmatarchaeota > Aenigmatarchaeia > Aenigmatarchaeales > JACQIB01 > DATDSO01. Next base: position 5,992 of record CAZROS010000020.1, read on the forward strand.
AATTTGGTCTTGAACCCATTGTATCGCCTGTAAAGTAATACTACCTATAAGTATTTAAAGCTATTGGTTAGACAGAAAATTTAGAAATTTTTCTTACGGCATAATTCATCTGCGCCTTCGTCTTTTAAAAATATTTCTTCAAGCAATATCTTTCTCTGAAACAATGACAAAATCGCCGACGCTTTTTACTGCGGAGAATGGGACCATTACTCGCCCGCGGTCATCTTCTTGCAGCCCAAGCTCAGCCACATTTTTTGTCGGCTCGGCAACCACAATGTTCAGCAATTCTCCTGATTCGGAGATAAAGCTAACATCGCCCACAACTCCAAAGCGGCGGCCGTTCTCGCCAACAATTGTTTTGCCCAGCATTTCTTTTGTCGCAACTTTTGATTCCATTTTTATCAGCTCCTTATTTTATTTTTTGAAAATTATAAATTATGTGTTGGAGAAAAAATCTTGTTGTCAAAAACTTTAGTGTGAATTTTTTTCCTTGACACATATTAATTAGCGAGTGCGCATCAGTTTACTGTGCGCGCGAGCTTCATCACGAAACATATCCGCGCCCTGCTAATAAAAAGATAACTGATTACTTATAAGGGAGGTTATAATTGAAAAATCAGTGCGCGGCAATTAGATTTTCCTCTCGCGCAGCTGCGCCGGAGATTTTCATGTCCATTTCTATCAAAGCTTTCACGCGTGGGTTGTGTAAATTTAATTTGTAAAGCTCGGCTACACCCATTGTTCTTGTCTGAGAAATTATCTGCGCCTTAATCAGGCGCGGCCAAATCTTGTCCATTGTTATTCTGGAAATTTCTGTTTCAGCGGCAACTTGAGTTTTGGAATAGTCAAACTCTCTGAAAGTCAGAAAGAAGTCTATTACTTTTATCAGCGGGGTTTCGCCAAATGTTTCTGTTAGGACTGACATCTCTATCACGAATCAAATCGAATCAAATCAAACTTTGGGACTATTACTCATCCCATTTTATAACTATTCATAAAGCTTTTGAGGATACACTTTACAAATTTTGTAAAGTATACCACATAGATAGTCTACTTTAACCTATTTAAATAAGTATGCTTATCTTGTATACAAGATATACAATAGGTTTTTCCATGCTAAAGGGAAATGAAATTGATGTTGCCAAGGCTTTGATGAGAAAGTTTTACAGAAATAATATTTGGGGCAAGCATCATTGGAGAGAAGATACTTTGCCGAAAGGATTTCCGTCTCACTTGCGCGGGCTCGTGATGGAAGTTGCTGAAGAATTGAGAAGGATGAATTTTCTTGCCAGAAGGCCTTCTTCTCATGGATATCAATGGTATGCGAATATAGAGAAAATAAGAGAGATTGAAGAATTTATAAAATAATTTTTATTTCTTTCCTTTTGCCAAATGCTGGCGCCTGCTAATTAATTTCCCAGCATGCGAGCCGCCCAAGCTCAAAATTTCTCTTCCTAATTCTAATCCGCCAGTGACTTCTGGCAGAACAATCAATTGCGCGCCGGCTTTGTGGAGTTTTGGAACAACAGATTCAGAATGGGCACGCGCTGCTATTGTTAAATTTGGATTAATTTCATTTGCTGTTAGTGTTAAAAATAAATTGTCCGAGTCTGTGCCCAGAACTGCGATCAAGCCTTTTGCGCGGTCAATTCCGGCCTTTTCTAAAGTTTTTGGATTCAGGGCATCGCCTTCAAGAGCAGCATAGCCTGCATCCCGCAAGGAAGTTATTGGATCAATTTTTTTGTCAATCACAACAAAATCTTTTTTTGCTTTTGCAAGAATTTCGCACACATGCTCGCCAACTCTGCCGTAGCCGCAAACTATGTAGTGATTCTTTAAAATGGAAATTTTTCTTTTCATTGAAAGCACCCGTATGTCAACTTCAAGCAGTCTTTCAGCGAGAGTCCAGATTATCATTATCAAGACTGCGCCGCCGATTATTGCGTTGAATATTGAAATTATGTTAACTTGCCTATTATAAATAATAGGTATTTCACAGTGCGAATAAGTCATGGCGCAGGCTGTCCAGAGAGCTGATTCTTCAAAAGAGTTTCCGGCTTTTTCTGTGATATAAACCGAGGTTGCAAAATTAATTGCGATTATTACAAGGAAAATTTCTATGAAGTTCAGGCCAAAAACGAATCTGCGCTCGCGTGGGGTTAGCATGGATTTGTTTTGATTTATGGATTTATAACTTTAGGATTTTAGCATCTCTAAAAGCGGAGCTGCTTTTATCGAATCGCCAAGAATGAAAACTTTGTTAAATTTTTCTTTTTGCAGAATTTCAAAAAGTTTTGCTGCAAGGCCAAAGCGGTTGGGCTCGCCTTTTGATTTTATAAATTCTTTTGCTATTTTCGGGCTGATTTTTCTCAGCTCTTGTAAAGTTTTAGCGGAAATTTTTATTGGCAAATATTTTCCTGTTAAAATTTTGTTTTTGCTCTCGAGCTCTGTTGCTATAACATAATCTGCTCCTGTTTTCCTGAAAAGCTCTGCTGGATAAGAAGAAAGGATTGCGATTTTATGGCCGCCAGATTTTAATAATCTTAAAAATTCTAGAAATTCTTTTCTCATTCTGGACTTAGAAAGTTTTTTGCACTCTGCTTTAAATTTTGAATTTTTAACACCAGCGAAAAGCGAAACAACATCTTTCAGCAGAAGCGGGCCGCTTTTGTAATTTTTCCTGTAAGTTGCAACTAATTTTTTGATGTGCGCACCGCGGCCGAATTTTCTTAAGAGAATTTCGTAAAGGTTTTCATTTGGCTTTAGATTGAAAATAAAGCTGTTGGCGTGGATTGCGAAGAGGGATTTCATAATAAGAATTTGTATTGGAAGTTTAAAAATTGAATCTTTTTATTATTTTGTAGATTTGGCCGTTCTTATCCTGTAAACCGACTGCAATTGTATTCAGATTAAATTTCTTATTAATTTTTGGAAACTTGTCCTTCGGAACAATCTTAAATCTTGTTATGGTAATGTGCGGATGAAATCTGTGAGTTGGTTTAAGAAATTTTCCACCGCCTTTGATAGAAGCTTTAATAACTTTTTTACGCACATCAGAAAATTTCTTACTTTGAGAAACTGATAGGAAAAGCCATTCATTCTCGTAGTAGAAATTTCTAATTCTAATATGAAACGGCTCGAATTGTTTAGTTGTTGACTCTATTGATTCGTATAGCTTCCCCAATTTTCTTTTTTCTATGCTAATTTTGCAGAGTGTGATATGTGGAAATAATTTTTTGTTATCGACAACAAAATATGTTTTGTGTTTATCTCTCGCTCGTTTAGAATGGCCGAAAACAAATTTGTTTAGCTTTGGTGGGGGTAGGATAAAGAATCTAACTTTCATATTTATGAAATACTTTTTCCAATTTAAAAATTCACTGTCTCACAAAAACCGTCCTTACTTTCGGAGTCAGTGCGTAAATGAAAGCCTTGCTTCCTCGCATCTAATCCGATAAGAGCCACTTCCATAATGGGATAAAGTTTATTGCTTTTCCTGCATGCTTCTCTTTGGCTTCATAATCCCATGTAATGATAGTTAGGTTTCTGTTTTTTATTTCTTTGCTGGCAGACAGAAGCGCATTTACTTCTCTTTCTTTTGTTTCCTTTTCTTCTATTGAATAGGAAACCTGAATTAATT
>CAZROS010000021.1:0-9551 GCA_964601825.1 uncultured archaeon
TCGGGACCGCGCCTGGAAATTCTTTCGGGTTCTTGTTGTAAACATAATCAATGTTAGAAAGATTTATCACAGTTTTAGCGGAGAAATTTTTTGCGATTAACACTGCGTCAAAATCAGTTGAGCAGCCGGGCTCCCAGCCTGCTGCCACTAAAATTTTTTCAGAGAATTTTATTTTTTCAGTTGGGTTGTAAATTACTTTTTTGTGAGCAAGCTTTCCCAAAGCCGCGCGCACAAGCTCTGCGTTCAGGCGCGTTGCCATTATTCCGATATTATCAGAATTCCAATTGCTTGCGGAAAATTCTTTTGCCGCTGCTTGGTATTTGCGCGCGGTTTTCCCGCCGCCTACCATAAGTACAAATTTTTTGCTTTTGGAGTGGCGCAAAATAAGTTCCTTAAAGCGCGCAAGAAAATCCAAATCAATTTCTTCCGGAACAATCAGAGAGCCGCCGAGGGAGATTATGATGGGTTGCATGGGAAAGTTCTGTCATGAATATTTATAATGGTTTATTTTTTGTTTGTTTTGGAATTTTTATATAGGTAAATAACTACAACGGATACAGCGTACCAGAACAATAAATTAACAATCAAATTTACAAAATCTAACTGACCCGATGCGCCTAATGTTGAGTATTTTAGTGGGAACCCCACACTAGTATCTGCCAATATTCCGGTTCCACCAATCGCGAAAAGCGAAAGTAGCATAATATAGTTACGGTATGAAGTTAAAAGAAACAGTCCAAAAGCAAGAAATATTTTTTCTTTTGTCGGCCTAAAAAATTCTTTCCAGTCCATATTTAATAATTATAAAACTGAATTTATAAACCTTCGCCCCAATAGAAAACTCATGCAAGCCCCGAAAATGCAGCAGAGATTTTGCAATTACTGTAGAAAGCACACAGAGCACGACGTGCACCGCTCAAGCACAAGCAAGCAGCGCCGCGAGATGGCTGTTGGCCAGCGCAGTTTCTTGAGAAAAATGAAAGGCTTCGGCTCGTTCCCTAAAAGCAATCCGCACGACCGCGCAAAGCCAACGAAAAAACTTTCCCTGCTTTACAAATGCAAAGTTTGCGGAAAACAGCATACAATCGGCTTGGGATTTCGCGCAAAAAAATATGAGCTGGTGAAAGCATGAGAATTTTAGTTGGTGTCCCAACAGGAGAAGTTGACAGAGCAATTAGAGGGCTTGATAAATATTTTTCTGAAAGCGGATTCGGAACAAAAAATGGAATATGGGTTTACTCTGTTAAAGGAGCTTATTTTGCATTTGCTACAATTATTTGCCCAGCTTACAAAAACGGCAATTTAGAATTAGAAGTAAGGCGTCCTGCAAGAATAGGATGCGCGCATTTTGGCTCGAATGGAGATTGCTCAGATGCAGATTTGCTTTTATTTGGAATCCCTTCAGCTGTAGGATATTCATGCGAATTTAAAGATGGTTGATATTTATGTACAAAATCCCAACACCAGAAAGCAAATTCCTGAAAGTAGTTTGCAAATGCAAGAACGAGCAGATAATTTTCAACAAGCCGAGCCTGCATGTGAAATGCTTGGTCTGCGGAAATGAGCTTGCTGAGCCGCACGGAGGAAAAGGAAGAATTAAATCAAAAGTTCTTGAGACGCTTTAAGCAATACTGTGTGGTCGCGCTCTTTTGTTCAAAGGAGTTTCTCCGAATTTTTCAAAATGCACAACTTCATCCAAAGGATGGCGCTGCATTGGCGGAGGCTCTTCTGCTGGCCAGCCCAAAGTAATTATGGCGCAGGGCCGCACATATTCCGGGGCTTCGATTGCCAAAGAAACTTTTGCTTCTGAGAAAGCTCCAACCCAGCAAGAACCCAACCCCAAAGACTGCGCGCTCAAAAGTATATTCTCGCAGGCAGCAGCAGTGTCCTGAATTCCATAAAGTTTTTCCCCGCGCTCTCCGTAAACACTGCTGGCCAAGCGCATATTTATGCAGACAACAACCATTACAGGAGCATGAGTCATCCACGCCTGGTCAAAGCATGCAGCAGTCAGATGTTCTTTTGTTTCTTTGTTTTTTACAACAACAAATTCCCACGGCTGAAAATTTCCCGCGCTCGGGGCGAAAATTCCTGCAAGAAGAATTTTTTCCAAAACATCTAATGGCACATCCTTGTTTTGATATTTTGTTATGGATGCGCGATTTTTTATGTTCGCAAAAACAACTTCAAATGTTGACAGCTTCCGCGGGGTGTGGCTGCGCTTAAGCACAAGCTTCCTTACGTTTTCTAGGACCATGGAAACCCTTGCTTTTCCAGATTTAAAAATCCATGCGCAAAGCTTTTTTAACCCGCGCAGGGAAATTTTCCCATGCGCTATTCTGAACTTGCAGACATTTATGAAAAGCTTGAGAAAGAGCCAGGCAAATTGAAAAAAGCTGAAATAATTTCCAACCTTCTAAAAGAAGCTCCTGCTGAGCTTTTGCCGAAAATAATTTTGCTCCTGCAGGGAAAAGTTTTTCCTTTATGGGATGAGCGCGTTGTGGGCGTTGCAAATCAAATGATGATTAAGGCGCTGGCAAAAGCAACAGGATTTTCTGAAGAGAAAATAAAGCAAAAGTTCGCGCGCGCAGGCGATTTGGGATTGGTTGCAGAAGAATTTACTGCAGAGAAAAAGCAAATCTCTTTTGCAAAAAAATATTTGGCTGTTGAAGAAGTTTTCTCTCATTTGCAAAAAATTGCTGAGCAAACAGGAGCAGGCTCGCAGGAGAGAAAATTAAATTTAATTGTAGAAATGCTTTCTCAAGCAAAACCAAAAGAGGCGCGCTATCTCATGCGCACAATTCTTGAGCAGTTGAGAGTAGGAGTTGCTGAAGGCATTGTTAGAGACGCAATTGCTTCTGCTTTCAAAATTGATGTTGATATTTTGGAAAGCGCATGGTTTGTTCTGCCAGATTACGGAGAGATTGCGGAAATTGCAAAAGAAAAAGGCGAGGCAGGATTGAAAAAAATAAAGCCAAAACTCGGCGTTCCTTTAATGGTTCAGCTCGCGGAAAAATCCCCGAGCCTTGAGGAGGCTGTGAAAAGTTTTGAAAACCCAGAGCTGGAAATAAAATATGATGGCGCGCGCTTGGTTATACACAAAGATGGAAATAAAATAAAGCTTTTCACGCGCAGGCTTGAGGATGTGACAGCGGCGTTTCCGGATGTTGTTGAGCTTTGCAGAAAAAATATAAAATCTGAGAAAGCAATTTTAGACAGCGAAACAATTGCAGTTGATCCAAAAACAGGAAAGCCCCAACCCTTCCAAAAACTTTCCCAGCGCATAAAAAGAAAATATGATATTGAAAAAACAATAAAAGAAATCCCCGCGCAGGTAAATTTGTTTGATATAATTTTTCTTGATGGAAAAGATTTTTTTGAAACCCCGCTTTCTGAAAGAAGAAAAATTTTGCAGAAAGCTGTGGCAGAGGTAAAAGGAAAATTCCAGCTCGCAGAAGCACTTGAGCCGAAGAATTTGAAAGACGCTGAAAAGTTTTACAAATCTGCTCTGGAGATGGGAGAGGAGGGAGTGATTGTAAAAAATCTTGAGGCAAACTACACTCCCGGAAGGAGAGTTGCTGGCGGCTGGCTGAAAGTAAAGCCAACAATGGAAAATTTGGATTTAGCAATTATTGGGGCGACTTGGGGCGCAGGAAAAAGAACAGGATGGCTTGGCTCTTTAATTTTGGGAGTGCGCGAGCCTGAGAGCGGAAAATTTCTGGAATGCGGGATGCTTGGAACCGGAATAAAGGAAAAGAAAAATGAAGAAGATGATTTGACTTTGGAAGAGCTGACAAAAATTTTGAAGCCGCATATTATTGAACAAAAAGGGAGCGACGTGAAAATAAAGCCGAAAATTATTATTGAAGTCGGCTATGAGGAAATCCAAAAAAGCCAAAATTATGCGAGCGGATTTGCGCTTCGTTTTCCAAGATTTATACAATTAAGATTTGAAAAAGGCCCAGAAGAAGCGGACAATTTGGAAAGATTGAAATATTTGTATAAGATCCAAAAAGGAAGGAGTAGTTAAAAAATAGATCACACGCCTTTAAAGGAATTTTTATGATAGACTCTCACTGCCACTTGGAGCAAAAGGATTATGAAAAAGATTTGCCTGCTGTTGTTGATAGATGCAAAGCCGCAGGATTGCGAGCAGCAATTTCTGTTTGTGCTGCGCCAAAAGATTTTGAAAAGACTTTGCAAATCGCAAAAAGATTTCCGGATTTTATTTTTCCTGTTGCTGGAATCCATCCGGAATATATCAAGGAAATTTCTGCCGAGCAGACAGAAGATTTTTTTGAAATTCTAAAAGCAAACAAAGAAAAAATTTTTGGAATAGGAGAAGTTGGCTTGGATTATTTTTGGGTGAAAGAACCGGAGTGGCAAAAAAAGCAGGAGGAACTTTTTGTTCGTTTTATAGAATTGGCAAAAAATCTCAATAAGCCTTTGGTCGTGCATAGCAGAAATGCATATCAACAGATCACACATATTTTAGAATCGTCCGGAATAGAAAAAGTCCACCTGCATATGTGGGGCGGGAAAAATGAAATGGAAAAAGTTCTGGCGCATGAGTGGAATATTTCCATCGGGCCTGTTATCGCAACTTCAAAAACTCACAGGAAAATCGCAAAGCAAATGCCTCTTGAGAGAATTTTTCTGGAAACAGACAGCCCGTGGTTTGGAAATCCAAAAGGAACGCGAGGCGAGCCCACAAACATAAAAATTCCCTGCGAGAAAATCGCAAATGAGAAAAAAATTCCCTTTGAGGAAGTCTGGAAAGTTTGCGGGGAGAATGCAAGAAAGTTTTATGGCTTGCCTATTGCGCAGATGGACTGAGACCTTTGCAGTATTTCCTCAGCTGTGCCAAATCAAGCGTGCAGAAAAATTTTGCTTTGCTTCTGCCAGTTTCTTCAACTATACCCTGCTCAATAAGATATTCATAATAGCCATCTTTACTCCGAGGGCTGGCGCCAGAATATTCCATGATGTTTATTCTTGTTGTATCGATAAACCTCACACCTCTATAAAGTATATCCATCCTTTTTTTAGAGCTAGAATTCTTTCTTTGTATTCTCGAGGCATATCTTCAGAAGGTTGTGAAAGAATTTAAACCCGCGCGCAGAAATCAAAGCAGGTGTTAATTTTGGTTTTCGGTTTTTTCAAAAAAGCAGTTGAGCAGAAGCCGCGCGTTGGATTATTTGTTGATGGACCTAACATGATTAGGAAAGAATTTAATTTGGACCTGAAAGATTTGCGGGCGCGAGTTGAAAAATACGGCAGAATTGTAATCGGGAAAGTTTTTCTAAATCAGTTCGCCTCGGAAAAATTAATTGAGGCTGTCGCAAACGAGGGCTTTGAAGTTATGATTGCGCTCGGAGACCCAGAGCAGAAAACAGATGTTGATGTTGCTGTGACTGTCCATGCAATGGAAGCGATTTACGACAACAGCATTGATGTGATTGCTTTGGCCAGCAGGGACGCGGATTTTCTTTCTCTGATACAAAAAGCAAAAGAGCGCGGAAAGAAAACAGTTTTGATTGCCGGCGCTTCTGGCTTGGCCACAAGCTTGAAGAATGCTTCTGATTTTGTTGAGATTATTGAGAAGAGCTAGAAAAAACAAGATTTATAAATCCCAGCTTTCAATACTAAACATATGCTCCCCAGTCTTGGTTGCATTTCCAAAGCGAATTAAATAAATTGGAAGTGGACAACGCTGGGCGATTTTCTTCTTTTTTAATCTACATACTAATTATTTTTATGGTGATTGCATGCAAAAAAAGACAATAGAAATTTTCAGAGAAATAATTGAAAAGAGAAAAAAGCTTTTCAAAAAGCTTGCAGAGGAGCACAAGTATTTTGGGAAATAAATTTACCCCTCAAACTTATATCTCAAAATTGCCCCAATTCCTCCAATCGCTTCAAGCTTCTGCCCCTCGCCAGTGTCAACTGAAACAATTTCTATTTTTGTTCCGAAAGTTTTCGCCAGCTCTTCAATCGCATCAATAGGATCTTTCTGCCCAATGATTTTCATTTTCTTTCCGCACTCTTTGCATGCCTGCTCTGATTCCGCGCCGGGCTTGCAGAATCTTTTTTCAGCGTGCCCGGCCTCGCAAATAAATTCAAACTCGGGCCATGAAAATTTTTCTGAAACTAAAAGAATATCAACAGCGCCGGCCTCAACCGCATGGATAACCTGCGCGGCTCCGTAAACAACCAAGCCGGAATTTTTTTGCAATTCAGCTAAAAACTTTTGCATGAGAGCTTTTTCTTTTGCGACCGAAGCCTCTTTTAGCAAATCTCCTGCGCGCTCAACTAATTCAGAAAGCCCGTGCTCATCTGTGTATCCAGTGTCCTGAACTCCAATAATTTTTTTCTTGACTTCTGTAAGCAAATATCCTTCTTCTAAAAAAGTATTTTTCAAAGGCCCGGATCCGCCAAAAATAATTCCTTTTATTTCAGGCTTGCCCAAATATGCGCGGACATTTTCCGCAACCATTTTCAGCCAGTCATTTGTCAAGCCCTCGCGCACGCGTTCGTATCTTTGCGCGGAATTGTGGACGAGGATTCCATTTGAAATAAAGTTCTGGTGCTTTACTGCCAAATCAACCATAGGAACTTCTTTTTGGATTGTTTCTATTTTGCTTATTTTTGCCGGCAGAATGTTGCAGTCGTAAATCGCAAGCAATTTATTTCTTAACTCATCGCTGATTTTTTTATTTAGAAAATGCTTCTCAAAAGCCTGTTTGCTTATGTTTCTTTTGCCAAGGAGAAACATACCAGCGCCAATAAAAAATTGTTTGTTATAGCCGTTCTCCTCCAAAATTTTTCTTATCCTTCTGCCATCAGTCAGTATCTGCCTTACGCTGCTTTTGTCAGTTTTTTTATCTATGAGTTTTTTTAATGCTTCAGACTTTCTCTCGCTGCTGAATCCTATTTTTTCTGAAAATGTTTTTAGCGAGCTTTTCTCGGATATTTCTATTGTAAACCTATGATTTTTGGAATATGGATTCTTTCTGCTGTCATATTCCAAAAGAGATGAAAGAATTCCAAACCTCATTAGAGAGAGCTGTATGTGGCGCGCAAGAGTTTCGCTAAAAGTTCCGAGACCAACTCTGCCAGATATGTAGCCCTCCGCGTCATAAAGGCCTCTAAGAAAACCAGCGAGCACATTGTTTGGAGATTTCAAAACTATATCGGGCATGGATGCGCTCAGCGATTTTTTTTCTCCGATAAGCTCGCTTCTGAAAAAATCTAAAAGCGTTTTGCTGTAAGCTTTCAGCTCATAATAATTTTTCTTGCTTCTGAATTTCATGCCCACATTTATATTGAATTTTTCTTCTATTTTCTTTTTGTAAAATTCCGCAAGCTTCTTTCTTTGTTCGGAAAAACAAATTCTGTTCACATCAAAGTTTCCGTCTCCAATAAAGTATCCTAAGATTTGGGCGGTATTTTCATCCAACTCGCTCGGCAAAGTGATTTCGCTGCCATAAGAATTGAAATTTGTGGAAAGTTTTTGAATTTCTCCAGACACATTTACTTTTTCTGGAATCAGCAGAAAATCTCCGACCTTGAGTTCAGAAGCTGCTCTTTCTGTTACCTCGCCATTTTCATAAACAAAAAAGAAGTGTTCTTTCGATGACTGCACTTCAAACCGCGGATATTTAGTTATTATTTTTACAATATCGCTTTTGTTTGTTTTGAAAACATCTAAAACTATCGAGTCCTCTATTTTGAAATTGCTGAAGTCTGCCGATTTTATTGGAATCTCTTCACTGATTTTTTCTATAGGAATAAGCCTGCCGTCCGCAGCAAAAACTAAAGTCCCTTCAGGCTGGCATTGCCCGCCCTTCCCAGTCTTCCCAGGAACAATTGAATCCATGTGCCGCAAAACTTGAATTGCCTTTCCTTTCAGCAAGCCAATTGTGCATTCCTGCACGTCCATAACAACAAGCCCGTAGATTTCTTTTTCCGCAACCATGTTCATTAAAGGCCCCAATTCAAATTTCTGGTCGCACCAATAAAGTTTTATCGGCACAGGCTCGGGCGGCTCAATCGCCCAGATTTTTATGTCTGTGTCCCCTTCGTGCTCGGAAATATTTCCGCAGAAAATCGCAAGCCCATGCTCGGGAGTTCTTTTGTAGAGCTTGAGCTGCTGCTGGATTTTCGTGAGCGCATCAGTGACATTTTTCCGCACAGCTTTGCTTTTCACATTCTGCGTCAGGGAAATTTCTGTTGCAATCAGATTCATGATTTCGTAAATGGGATAATCTTTCGGAATGTAAACTGACACAAGCTCTGTGTGCCTGCCCTTCATTCCAGCCAGCTCGTTCAAAAGTTTTTTCAGTTTGTATGATTGCTCTTCCATGTTGCTCACGCTAGAATGAATTTGATTGGAGAGATTTAAAAAAGAAAAGTGTTGCTATTTTTATTTATACATAAATGCGCAACCAGTATTTTTGTAGACATATTTACCAGTTTCCGGGTCAAGCCAAACTATAGACCTCGCTCTAAGCAAAGATGTCAGGACTTCTTCAGCAATGCTGAGCCTCCTGCTTCACGATTCTCAGGAGGCTTTGGAGCAGCTTTAGGCGGTTGTCTTGCTTGATATCTTGATTCACGCATATCTTATCACTATAAATAATTATACATAGGTGGTATTTAAAGCTTTATTTCTGTGGCATTTTCTCACGCGCGCTCGCGGGTATAGAATTTTGAGAGTTATAAAGGTTTTCGCTGGAAAAAAGCTTTTTAAAGGTTTTGGCTACGCGCCTAAACTTTCACATCAAATTTTATCCCGCTTCCTTCAATCGGATTCGCCCCTTTTCCAAAAACCAAATTCTTAATCTTCATAGTCGCTGCAATGTCCGGCGCAACTTGCTGGATAATTTTTTTCTCCTCTGGGCTGCACGCAAGAGAAACTTCAGAAAGCTCTGTGTTCAGCGCAAGCTTGCTGCCGTGCTTCCACTGGCGGATTGCAGAAATTATTTTCACAGCGAGGTCGCCGGCTTTTTCCGCGCGCTCATCCAAGTATTTTTTCTCAAACTCGGGCCAAGCAGAAACATGAATTGATTTTTCTTTTTCAAATTCGCTGAAAAGAGCTTGATAAACTTCTTCTGCAATGTGCGAAACAATTGGCGAGAAAAGTTTTAGCACAGTCAGCAAACTTTTGTATAGCGTGAATTTCGCGCTCGCATCATTCGCATACAGCCGAGCTTTTGCAATCTCCAAATAATTGTCGCAGAAAATTTTCCAGAAGAAAATTTCCGTTTCCTGCTTTGCTGAAGAATATTCAAATTTCTCAAAACTTTCTGTTGCCGCCTGAACCGCGCGCATTAATTTTGCCAAAAGCCAGCGGTCCATAATTTCCAGCTCTTTTGGCTCGCTTGGTTTCTTGCTCAATGAAAGCGAAGCAAGGCGCGAGGCATTCCAGATTTTATTCACAAGCTTTTGGCCAGTTGCCAAATCTTTTTCCTGAAAAGGCATGTCCTCGCCCAAGCGCGCATTTGTTGCCCAATAGCGCAGAGCATCAGCAGAATATTTTTCTTTCAGCG
>CAZROS010000022.1:0-8840 GCA_964601825.1 uncultured archaeon
TATGTGAAAATTCTTGAGGGCAAGGGATTGCTGAAAGCAATTAAGTCCGGAAGAAGCAAGGCATTGATAATCACAAAAGGATTTCTGGATTACTTCGGTCTAGAAAATCCAGAGGATGCAAAAAAACTTTTTGAAGGAATAAAGATTGAGGAAGGGAAAGAGGAAAAGCCAACTGAATGAACCTCGCATCCCCTCGCTTTTTAAATCTTTCTTCCCAAAATAAAAAAATGATAATCCGCTCGCGCGCGCCTCTGAGAATAAGCTTCGGTGGAGGAGGAACAGATGTTGAGCCATTTCCGACAAAAAAAGGCGGCTGCGTTTTGAATTCCACAATAGACAAATATGTTTACACAACTGTTAGCCCAAGGCCGGATGGAAAATTAATTGTGAATTCTTTGGACATGGGCGTATCTGAAGAAGTGAAAGATTTTGTCTACGGAAGCAAAATTGATTTAGTGAAAGCTGTTTTGAAAAATTTAGGAGTTTCTGGCGGCGCTGAAGTTTCAATAAATTCCGAAGCTCCTCCTGGCTCGGGTTTGGGCGGCTCCTCAACTGTTGTTGTTTCTTTGATTGGAGCTTTGCAAAAATGGCTTGGAATTCCGAGGGACAATTATCAAATCGCAAAACTCGCTTACAAAATTGAGCGCGAAGATTTGGGAATTAAAGGAGGCTACCAAGATCAGGCAACTGCTGCTTTCGGCGGATTTAATTTTATGGAATTCAATTCCGGCGGAAAATTTGTTGTAACTCCTTTGAGAATTGACGAAGACATTATTGATGAACTCCAGACGAATTTGCTTTTGTGCAACATTGGAATAACAAGGCAGTCGAGCGATGTGATAGAAAAGCAGGTGAAGTCTGTTGAGTCCGGCTTTGGTGAGGAATTTCTGGACAAAATGAAATCCCACTGCTACAAAATGAAAGACGCTTTGCTGACAGGAAATCTGGAGGAATTTGTTTTTTTAATGGACCAGACTTGGCAGGAAAAAAGAAAACTCGCAGAGGGAATTACAAATCCTGAAATTGACGCGCTTTACAATATTGCGCGCATTTCTGGGGCAAAGGCAGGAAAAGTTACAGGCGCTGGCGGCGGCGGGCACATGCTTTTCTACTGCGAGCATTTTAGGAAACCGGAAGTTGTCAAGGCTTTGTTTAAGCGCGCAGCAGAGCTGAGTATAAATCTGCAAGTTGTTCCATTTTCATTTGACAATTTCGGATTAAAAACTTGGAGGGTGAGAGTTTGAAAAATTATATCTTGGAAAAGATTTCAGACAATAGAAAAGCAGTTGATTCTATTGATATTGAAATAGTTGAAAAAATCGCGCGGAAAATTTCCGAGGCTTTGAAAAGTGGAAAGAAAGTTTTTATTTTTGGCAACGGTGGCTCTGCTGCCGACTCTGCTCACATTGCTGGAGAATTTTTGGGAAAATATGATTTTGTCAGGAGAGCGCTGCCTGTCCAAGCTCTAACAACAGACATTGCAACAATAACTGCTGTTGCGAATGATTTTGGCTATGAGAAAATTTTCGAACGCCAAGTGGAGGCGCTTGCCAGCAAAGGAGATATTTTGGTTGGCCTCAGCACAAGCGGAACTTCCAGAAATGTTTTCCTTGCTTTGCAAAAAGGAAAAGATATTGGAACTTTCAATATTGGATTTTTCGGCTCAAAAAAATCCGCAGAAAAAGAAGGCCACGCAGCAAAGCTTTGCGATTTGAATTTATTCATTGAAAGCCCTTTTGTTCCAAGAATCCAAGAGGGCCACAAGCTTGTCGGGCATATTCTTGCGGGCCTTGTTGAGAGAGAAATTATAGAAGCAGAAAAATAAAAATTATTTTCCGCCGTAAATTTGCTCCATTGTTTTTTCAGCAGCTTCTTTCATAAGCCTGAGCGATGGGTTTCTTTCTTCCTCTCTCTCGCGCAAATATTCTTCGTAGTCTTTCTTTAATCTCCAACCAAAGCCCATTAGTGCGGTTCTCGTTGAATCTATTTTATTTAGGACTTCGAGCATGCCTTTTACATCACACTTTCTTTCAATAGAAAATCTTCCTTCATTTTCCTCGTAGGAAATAAATTCTCCATCTTCTGCTGGAATTTCCGGTGGCCACGCGCGGCATGTTTGGCTTCCTTCTGGAAGTGTTTTCAGGCTCACGCTCAAATAAAGTTTCGAATTTTCATCAACTGCAACACTATAGGTCAGGTCTCCAAAAGCTGTGTGGCATATTCCATCTTCACCGTGCGGAAAAAGATGCCGCATGTAGTCGTGGGCAAACCTGTGTATTTCATCCAATTTTACAGAAGCGTCGGCCAATCTGTCAACCATGTAAATAATGCGAAAGAAAACTATTTAAGCTTTCCCAAAACCCTTCCCAACCCATATTCTTCGCAAATAAAAATAATTTCTTTATGAATCTCATTTGGAGCTCGGTTTGAATTTACAATATGCACATTCGGAAATTCTTTTGCAAGCTCTCTGTAATTTTCGCGGATTTTTTCCATTTTTTCTTTTTCCTCAAACAGCTCTCTTGAAAATCTTCCTTTTCCAATTCTCTCAAGGCAAACCTCCGGCGGGCAGTCCATTATGAAAGTTATGTCCGGCACGCGGAATTTTGAATTTATTTTTTTCAGAAATTCTTTTTCTATTTGTAGCGCGCCGAAAGCAATTGTTGAAAAAAAGTATCTGTCAGAGATTACAAATTTTCCATCAGCGAGCGCAGGCTCGATTTCATTTGAGAGATGGTGGCTGCGGTCTGCTGTAAACAAAAGCTGCAGGGCAAGCAGGGAAGTTTTCCATTCTTTTTTCAGGCAGGATTTTATCAGCCCGCCTATCAATCCATCGGTCTGCTCTTTTGTCAGGACAACTTGGTAGCCCTGCTTCATCAGAAAATTTCTAAGCTCAAAAGACTGCGTGCTCAAGCCCGCGCCATCTAGGCCTTCGAAGACTATGAATTTTCCTTGCATAGAATTACCTCTGAAAAGATACTTCTAAGCTTTTATATAAAGCTTTATATATTTTGAAAGATATACATTAACGAGATGTTATGCCGAAACCCTTTGTGATAAGAACAACATACGGGCTTCAGGAATTTACTCCAACAGAGAAGCGCATTATAGACACTCCAGCTTTTCAGAGACTGAGAGGCGTGCGCCAGTTAAGTTTTGTATATGATGTTTATCCGCAGGCAGGCTATAACAGATTTGAACATTCTCTTGGCGTTAATGGCACGGCAAAAAAAGTGGGACGCCAGATAGGCCTTGGTAAACATGAAAGAAAAGTTTACGCGCTTGCAGGCCTTTGCCACGATCTCGGGCACGGCCCATATTCCCACATCAGCGAATCGCCGCTTGCCCGCGCAAATGAACAGCTTGGCGGCAGCGGCGGGCTTACACATGAATCAATTTCAAGAGAAGTGCTGATAGATCCGCGATATGAAGTCAGAAATATTATTGAGAAGAGCGGTGTGAATCCAAAAGAAGTTGCTGACATGATTTTCAAAGAAGGAGAAACAACCATCTTGCGCGGAGTTTTGGATCCCGACAAAATGGATTACTTGAGAAGGGATGCGGAAGCAGTAGGCACAGGAGTTGGAACAGACATCGATGGCCTTGTTATGAATTTATCTCTTGGCAGTGTTGGCGGAATAAATAAATTAGTTTTGGATGAAAAGGGATTGGCTCACCTGAAAAGTTTTCTGACTGCAGAAGTTCTTCTTTACAATTCTGTTTATTTCCACCGCGCCTCCCGCGCGGCCGGCCTAATGTATCAGGCTGGCTTGTGGGATTTGATTTCAAAAGCAAGGGAGAGAAGCAGAAGCGATGATGCTTTCAAAAAAGAATTAAAAACAATATGGCGCTATAAGGATCAGCAGGTAGATTATGCAATGCAGGCTGCGGGAGGATTGGCTGCGGAAATGAGTTTGGCACTAGAAGACAGAAGGCTCTATAAAAGTCTTATTGAAATGCAAAAGCGAAAAGTTGATGAGATTGACCCTAGGCTTTTTGGCAGGCTTGAAAAGATTCGCAGGGATAATCTTTTTTACAAAAGAAAAAGAGTTCCAGAATTCATGAGCGCCGGCGAATGTTTGCAAGGCTTAATTTCGGAAAAGCTAAGTGAAGAGCTTGGAATGAAAGTTCGGCCACATGAAGTTTTTATTGATGTCACGCCACCTCTTGAACGCGGCCTAGCTGAAGCAGATGGGAAAGACATAACGCTTTTCATAAAAGATGGAAACTCTATCAAGCCGGTAACGCAATTCCCAGATGTGTGCGCAGTAATAAAGCAAAGTGAAGGCGATGTGCGCCGATTAACTGTTTTCTGGCCGGAAAAACATAGAACACAAGTTGAAAAAAGAGGAACCGAAAAAGATGCCGCAAGAATTGCAATGGAAGTCATACAAGGGTTTGCAAAATCCTATTAGGAAATAATTTTCAAACTTTCAGCAGCTTTCACAACATCAGCAAAAACATCCTGCTCCCCGCGGTTGGAATCAATCACAATCCAGCCACGCTCTTTTGCGAGCTCCAAAAGATTTCTCCTCACCCGTTCAATCAAAGCATAGTCTCCGTAAGTTCTCTCAGCAGAACCTCCAAGAAAAAGTTTGCTGTCCAGCAAAATCGCCGCGTCCTCTTTCAGAACAACGGAATTCAATTTTTCAACCCAATCTTTTTCAACCCCCTTTGCCATTGCCCACGCAATCGCTGTCCCAATATAATCTTTTGCAATCACATGCGTTCCCTCTGAAAGTTTTTTCTCAAGCACAGGCTGATATTGAAATCTGTTTAGCGCAAACCAAATCTGCAATTCCTCCTCGCGCAATTTTAATTTCGCGCGCAGGGCTTGGTCAATGTAAAATCCAGAGGGCGCGAGCGAATAATTCGGGTATTCAACAAGCTCGGCTTTGTTCCCGTTTTGCTTTATCAGCTCAACAAGCTTGCGCGCATTGTTTGTCTTGTGCACATGGTTCACGCCATAGAAGACAAGAAGTTTGCCAGAGGGCATTAGCATAAGTTGATTTTCAAACTTAAAAACATATCATTTTTATACTTGCAGCTGAAGTAATTTTAATGCTCCTTTCTTCCCTCGCAGAAAAAATCCCAGAAAAGCTTTTCTCTTCGCTAAAAGAATCCGGAATAGAAAAGTTAAATCCTGTGCAGGAGAAAGCAATTTCTGCTGGTTTGCTTGACCTGAAAAATTCTTTTGTAATTTCTGCGCCAACAGCAAGCGGAAAAACTTTGGTTGCCGAATTAATGATGGTAAAAAATATTTTGGAAAACAAAACAAAGGCGATTTACATTGTTCCTTTGAGAGCTTTAGCCTCAGAAAAATACGACAGCTTCAAAGAAAAATATTCCAAGCTCGGCTTGCGCGTTGCAATCAGCACAGGAGATTTAGATTCCTCTGACAGCTGGCTCGCAGACTATGATTTGATTGTTCTCACAAGCGAAAAAATGGATTCCCTGCTCAGGCACAAAGCCAGCTGGGTTTTTTCTGTTGGAGTTGTTGTTATTGATGAAGTTCATTTGCTGAATGACGCAGACCGCGGGCCAACTTTGGAAATCACAATAACAAAACTGCGCCAGCTGAATCCGAAAATAAATTTTCTGTTTTTGAGCGCAACAATAAAAAACGCAGGCGATTTGGCGAGCTGGATAAACGGAAAGCTTGTGCAAAGCGAATGGCGCCCAGTGAAACTGCATGAAGGAATTTATGATGGGACTGCTGTGAAATTTTTAGAGAAGGATGGATTTCTTGCTGACGGAGGCGAACTTGGAATTGCCGGACAAACTGCTGAAATAAAAAAGCAGGCGCTAATTTTTTCTTCTACGCGCCGCAGCGCAGAATCAATTGCCGAGCGCTGCGGGAAAGTTGTGAGGCCTCACTTGTCTGCAGAAGAAAGAAAAAAACTTTTTGAGCTTTCTGGAAAAATTGAAAAAACTTTGGACAGCCCGACAAAGCAGTGCAGGCGATTAGCGGGCTGCGTGAAAGAAGGAACAGCTTTCCACCACGCAGGCTTGGTTGCAAAGCAGAGAAAGGAAATTGAAAATGCTTTCAAGGAAAAATTAATAAAAATTATTTCCTCCACGCCAACGCTTGCGGCCGGTGTAAATCTTCCAGCATTCAGAGTTGTAATCCGCGATTCCAAAAGATACTACGCAGACTACGGATATGTTTACATTCCAGTTTTAGAATACGAGCAGATGAGAGGCAGAGCTGGCAGGCCGCAGTTTGACAAAGAAGGAGAATCAATTTTGATTGCAAAAGATCCGCGGGAAGCAAAGGAAATGTATGAAAAATTTATTCTTGGAGAAACAGAGGAAATTTACAGCAAGCTTTCTGCTGAGCCGGTTTTGAGAACTCATGCGCTCGCGCTGATTGGGAGCGAGCTTGTGAAAACAGAAAAAGAGCTTGAAGATTTCTTTGCGCAAACTTTTTATGGATTTCAATTTCCGAATGAAGCTGCGCTCGGAGAGAGAATTGAAAAAATTTTGAACGAGCTTGCAGAATGGAAATTTATTATCCGCATAGGAAAAGAATTGCGGCCAACAAGAATTGGAAAAAGAGTTGCTGAGCTTTATTTGGATCCGGAAACCGCACATAAATTTTCCTCCAGCTTGGCGCAGTACAATGCAAATGCTTTCGGGCTTTTGCATTTAATTTCAAGCGCGAGAGAGCTCGGGCAGAAATTAAATGTGCGCCAAGCAGAAACTGCTGACTATGCGGATTTGCTTGCAAGAAAAGAAAATGAGCTGATGGCTCTGCCTGTTGATGAATGGGATTCTGAATATGAATTTTTCCTTTCTGAAATAAAAACAGCCGCAATGTTTGAAGGCTGGCTTTCTGAATTGGGGGAAAATGAAATGAACGAAAAATTTAAAATTTCCCCCGGAGAATTGCACGGAAAAGTTGACATTGCAGACTGGCTGCTTTATTCCTGCGGAGAGCTTGCTCTGCTTTTGGGAAAAAGAGAATCCATGGCTGAGATTAGAAAATTGCGCACGCGATTGAAATATGGAATCAAGGAAGAGCTTTTGCCTTTGGTAAGGCTGAAAGGAATTGGGCGCGTCCGAGCGCGCAGATTGTGGAATGCTGGATTGAAAACAATTTTGAGCTTGAAAAAAGCCCAGATTGAAACTCTGGAAATAATTTTAGGTAAAGATACAGCCAAGTCTGTTAAGGAGCAAATTATTTCTGATGACGGGAAAGAAATCTCACATGACGCGGGTTAAGAAATTTTATTTCTGGTATATCTCTTCTGCTATAACGAAGCCTCCAAGTTACATGTTCCCTGCTTCTCATTTTACAGGGTTTACTTGGATTGTAGCCTAATGAACCAGCAAGTCTGTGAATGCCGCTAACAAAAGTTTCATCAGTTTCATGCAAAGAAAATTCAAGATGCCCATCGGAAATTTTCAAGCTTCCCATTGAAGCATTAAGGCCTTCAAGCAAACCAGCCTCATCACAGTATTTCACTGGAAGTCTTACATGCTTTTTTTCTAAAGGAAAGCCCAAATCTCTTGATAGCCATGTCCAAATAGCTTTGCTTCCCACATTCATAAAAACCGCTTTACTTTTAATTTCCTCTCCTGTGCTGGATGTGCTCAAATTATCTTCTACATGGACTGTTGGAAGTATTCCAAACATATCTTCAATTGCAGGGGCAACAAAATCTTTGAAGAAGTTTGCATCTTCAGATGAGCCTGTTAATCTTAGCGCCTCTGCCCTGCCTTCTGCTTGTATAAATCCATCACCAAAAATTATTCCAATCAACCGGGATTCTTCGCGCCCAAATTTTTCATTATATTTTGGTATTGGCAGTGTAACATCCCTTAGCCAATCATCATCGCTCGGCTCAAATTTTTTCCAGAATTTCCTTTCTTCTAGAAAGGGAAGTTCTTCATCTGTAACAAGATGCCTCAACAATTCTACATAAGGCACTCTGAGATTATAGCGGCTCCTGATATCAGATTTTTCATTTTCATATCTCTTTCTTAGAGCGCGGGAAATTTGATTTCCATACAAACCTGTTGCTGCTTTCAGAAGAGGATAATTAATGAGTTGCAAGTTTCTCCTATTACCCTTTCCACCCCTCTCGTATGCAAACTCAACTGTTTGCTCCAACCTCTCAAAATAATCTCCTCTCCTCAGTCTGTAAAGCGAATCCTCTTCAATTCCGAGCTTGCGGCACAAATATCTGTCTCCGGAGGTTTTGCCAACTGCGTTCATGCCCATAATATAATTTTTATTATGAAAACTATTTAAGCTTGCTCTCGCGCTTATTTTAGGCGAGGCTGCTGCCGCTGATATTAAAAAACAGGTTGAGATAGAAAAAGAAAATTAATTGGTGGGCTCGCCCTGATTTGAAATCCCCAATTGAAAATTTTCAATTGCAGGGGTCACCAGCTTTCTTTTTGAAACCCAAGGCTGGAATAATACCACTACAGGCCGCTGGCTGCAAAAGTTTTATCTTTTCTTTTGGCAACAGAAAAATCTTTAGATTTTTCTGCGCGTGAATTTTAGCAAAAATTCACTGCAACCTACATTTTCTTTTCTCTTTGAGAAAAGAAAAGGCGGCAAGCTATACCACGAGCCCTTAAAAGAAATTCTGCTTTAGCTTTAATAAAGCTTGCGCAATCACAGATAAACCTCAAGATAAGCGCCGAGCGCAACAGAAACAACCCCAAACACAAAAAGAATCAGCGAATCTTTGAAAACAAGATTAAACTCTTTGCTGCCGAATTTTTCCCTTATCATTCCAACAGAAAGGATTCCGCCGGCAATTCCTGCAAGAAAATATGCAAGCATCTCAATGGGCGCATGCGGAACTATTCCAAGCGTGCGCGTG